>CAMOCO010000058.1 GCA_946610715.1 uncultured Clostridia bacterium
ATTTATAAACCTTAATTTATAAACCTTAATTTATAAATTATCTTTACAAACTTCGATTCACTGAATTATCTGGCAATTCCCGACTTAACCGCTTCATCTGCAACCGCTCTGGCAACTGCAGCCGCAACCTTCTCATTGAACGGATCCGGAATGATATAATCTTCTCTTAATTCATCATCAGATACAATGGACGCTATTGCCTTCGCAGCAGCTACTTTCATAGGCTCTGTAATGGCTGTGGCTCTTGCATCCAGCGCGCCTCTGAAAATGCCCGGGAATACAAGCACATTATTGATCTGGTTCGGAAAATCCGAACGGCCTGTGGCAACGATCCTTGCTCCACCGCGGAGCGCCTCATCCGGCATGATTTCCGGTGTAGGATTAGCCATAGCAAAGATGATGGGATCCTTTGCCATTGAACGTACCATTTCCTCCGTTACAAGTCCCGGTGCAGACACGCCGATAAATACATCTTTACCGGCTATAACATCCTTAAGACTTCCTGTTTCTTTATTCTTATTGGTTACTTTTGCTATTTCCTGCTTTGCGGGATTGAGACGAGGGTCACCTTCCACCAGCGCACCCCGGCTATCAACAAGAACTATATTTCCCGCTCCAAATCTTTGAAGAAGTTTACATATTGAAATGCCTGCAGAGCCGGCACCGCTGATGACAATATTCAGGTCCTCCCATTTTTTATCTACAATCTTAAGTGCATTTGTAAGACCTGCAGTGCAGACAATTGCTGTTCCGTGCTGATCATCATGAAATACCGGAATATCCAGTTCCTCCTTAAGCCTTCTCTCAACCTCAAAGCATCTTGGAGCTGATATATCCTCAAGATTAATTCCGCCGAAGGATGGTGCAATTCTTTTTACAGTTTCAACTATCTCATCCACATCCTTGGTATCCAGACAGATGGGGAAGGCGTCAACATTTCCGAATTTTTTGAAAAGTACCGATTTACCTTCCATAACGGGAATGGCTGCAAGCGGTCCTATATCTCCCAGACCCAGAACCGCAGTTCCGTCGGAAACCACCGCTACTGTATTCTGCTTTAATGTATATTTATATACATCATCAGGATTTTCATGAATCTTCCTGCATGGCTCCGCTACTCCCGGTGTATATGCCGTAGAAAGATCATCTTTCGTTTCAAGCGGACATTTCAGTTTAATCTCCATCTTGCCCTTTGTCTCTTCATGTAATTTCAAGCTCATCTCATTGTAATCCATAATTTTTTCCTCTTTTATATTGATATTATTTATGTCATATTTTTGAATTATAACACCTTGCATAACTAAAACTCAAATGTCATCTGTTCTCCCATCTGCTTATTCTCATATTTTCTTTTCCAGTTAAGTATTTCAGGGGGACTCCAGAGTGCGCCCACAGATGTAGCGGCACGTCTTACCTCATCCCTTAGTTCTATCTCACTGTCAATAATGATCTCCTTGGACCGGCCATGTACATCCATATATTTATTATATTCATCGGGGAACCTTTTCATATATTCCTTATAGAAAAAGTCCATCTGTTTTTTTACCAGCGGCAGTCTTGCGCCACCCAGATCTATGGCATGAGGCTTATACTGTTTAAGCACTCCCAGCATACTCTTCAGTACTATCGGTACATCATTCACATTCGGTATCAAAGGATAAATATTGATAACAAATGGTATCTTCTCCTTTGACAGTTCATCCAGCAATTCCAGCCTTTCTCCCAGCCCGCCGCCATCTATCAGGCGCAGCTTATCCGCCTCAATGGATGGAAAAGGAATCTCTACCACAGCCTTGGTCTTACTGTTTATCTCCTTTATAAGATCAATGTCTCTGAGAAGCAGCTTCCTTCTTGTGGTAATGACAACCCCGAAATCATAAAATCCTATCCACTTTAAGCACTTTCTCATAAGTCCGTATTCTTTTTCAAGATCATTGTAAGGATCCGCCACATTTCCCGCCAGTATCATGCCTTTACTCTTTCTTTTTTTAAGAGTCATGGCAAGGAGTCCGTCCGCTCCCGGTTTTACACCTATATCATTAATCTCGGGCTCCATGGAAATTATACTGTTTTCAGTACGTCCCTTATAGACATTCAGTCCATTTTGGGGAGTGACAATTGTCTTTGAGTCAATTATGTACATATTCTCCTCCCAGCCGGATTTTTACAGTTTACCCCTATACATTGATTTTTATAAACTATATAAAATCCAGTGTCTGCTGCTCATAATCAAGTTGAATATATTCCATTTCCTGTGAATCCACATTGCTGCTGTAATTTACTACAACCGTAGTCTGGCGTTTTCCGGATTTCTGCTGACCGAGAATGTAATTCACATCGAATTTTCCCGTGATTTCAGGAGTCGCCCCTCTGGTCGGTACTATCAGCTGAACGAAGTTTTCCTGAAGCAGCCTGAATATAGGCTCCCAGATATAAATATCCTTTGCGGCACCGAAGGGATTGTCGATGAAAAGCGTCTTGGTTCTCTTCTGACCATCTCCCGCAGCATACATTCCGGATATATAATTTATAACAGATATCAGGAACTGGATATATATTCCCTGAGACTGCCCCGTACTTCCCACTGCCTCTTCATATTTAAGATATCTGCTCTGTTCCTTTATGCGTTCTCTCTTATACAGCAGAAGCTTTATCTTATTCATATCTGTTACTATAACCGAAAAGAGTTTTTTCATGGAAAGACTCTGATTAAGGAATTTCTGTCTCTCACTCTCAGTAGATTTTTTATCCAGCTCGGCAACTATCCTGTCTATATAGTCAGACATTCTGTCTTTCATAAATTCATTCTTTACATATGGAATGCTGAGTCTGATCATTTCTATATTCTCATCGTCCAGACTGATTTCCGAAAGATGCTGTATCTTACCAAGCTCTGTTTTTACATCCAGACATCTTTCAATACACTGGTCGATGAAATTCTCCCTGAGCCGTTCCATACCGGTAAGGCTCTTTTCTATTCTGTCCTTTTCAAGGGCTATCAGTTCTGCCTCAGATCTGAGATTCTTCAAAAGCTCATCGGCTTCGCCCCTGCTTCCCGGCAACTCCACCTCATCTCTTATGGATACAGACAGTTCTGTAGCTCCCATGGATGAAAGGGTGTCAACTACCATCATCTTAACTTTGAGAGTATCATTTTTCGTTCTGTCTATATTCTTGTTTATCCTGTCATAATCCAGAAGCAGATCATCAAATAATGCCTTAAGATCAGTATCGCGGCTGAGCACTTCAGCACCTGATGTATCAACTGAATCCTTCTCGGTTATACGTCCCGCATATCTCATGAGCTCTTCACTGTCACTTACTCTGGATCTGAATTTCTTAAGCCTTTTCTCCGCTTCTTCAATATATGATTTTTGAGCTTTGAGTTCTTCATTTTTTCGTTCTAATTCTTCTTCATAATTGATGTTCTGAGGTAATTCAAGATCATCCCCGAAGCTGTCACGGAGTGCTTTTTCGGCATATTCCAGCTGACCTGAAAGTCTCTGATACTCTGTCTTTGCATTTTCCAGAGCACCGGTCTTTTCCTTATATTTTTCGGATATTTCCATTATCTCTCTGTTTTTCCTGAGCAGCTCATCCTCCGGAGTTTTGAAAAGCTCTCCCTTTATATGTTTTTCCTCAAGGGACACTAAATTTACATTCTTATCCTCTATGGATCTTTCCAGCCTTTTTATATTGTCGGATAAAGTATCCCTGAGAAGCTTTTCCTTCTCCCTGGAAAAAATATTTGAATCTTCAGTAATCGCATGTCTTTCGTAAAGTGAATACAGTTCTGAAAGAGTCATATTAAGATCCGGCCTCTCCAGATCTGAATAATATACAGCATATTTCTTATCCCAATTAAACTCCAGTTCCTTTCTTTCGTCCGTAAGTCCCTGAAGTATAATTCTGTTATCGGAAACTTCGGCCTCTGCTTTCTTGATACTTATTTCGTAATCCGTAATAAGCTCTCTTAACTTATCGGCTGATGTCTTAAGAGAAGCTGTTTCCGAAGTAAGACCTTTTTGTTCCCCGGTCAGTTCAGCCATTTTTCTTAGAATCTCTATATCGGATTTTATAATATCCCTCTCTTTTTCAGATTCACCAAGCCTTTCATCTGCCTTTTCCTTCTCAGCACTTTGCTTTCTCTCATTTTCCAGAAGGAGATTTATACTATCTGAGGCTTCCATCAGCTCAAGTTTATTCTTCTTTATATTGTCATCCAGAATATCGTAGCCTCTTCCTATATATACCTCGGTAAACGCCAGATCATCCTGTTTTGTGACAAGCATATCCTGAACCGCTCTCAGTTCCTCAGTCAGATTGCGTAGCCTTTCAGTTTCAACATTCTTTAGCTGAGAAGCAATATTTTCATCGGTATAATAATCCTCTGAATGTCTTATGGCAAATGTATCCTCTCCTTCACTTCTGTATATTGATTCGATGCTTTCTTTGTCAAAAAGAAGTACTTCGGAAGCAAGATCAAGTTCCGAAAGGCCCGGATCATCTGTAATTTCAGACAGCCCTTCCACAAGAAGTCCGTAAGGCAGTGACGGATTATTCATAAGCAGCTTCTTACGCTTTGGAGCAGGCTGAACAGACAGATAATCCATTCCCGAGATTACACTGAGACTGTGTCTGGTTATGATATAATCCTTGACTGTCTCTAAGTCAGGAGAACGCCTGAGAACCACTCCCATTTCTATATCCTTAAGTCTGTTCTCCGATTCATTTACAGCCTCTCCCGTTTTATGAACTCTTATATAATCATTTCTGATTGCAGCCTGTATCCTTTCTGCAAGACATTTCACGGAATTACTGCTTCCGTCATAATCTGTCATGCCATATATTCCGGCAAGGCTTACGAGCTTTTTTGCATCCTCCTTCTGCTGTTTTTCTTCTTCTTTATATCGTGTTTCATTTTCTTTAAGAACTGCGATTCTTTGTTCCAGCTCATGTTTATTTGAAGAGGTATTTGCAATTTCCCTCGCCAGTTCATCGAGTAATACGTTATCAGCATCGATATTCCTGCTTACACCGGCGAGTCTTTTTTCAGCCTCAACCAGAAGTTCACCCGGAGGCAGCAGCCTTCTCTCCGACAATCCGTCCGAAAGAGTCTTTAACATCTCTACACCTTCATTATATCTGTTTTGAGAATCCTCTATTCTTTCCTCGGTAACAGCAAGATTTCTTACTGCTTCTTCTCTCATTTTTGTATCGGAAATGATGCTTTCATGCAGCCCGGTCAGCTGTGATGTGATTTTCCCCTCCTTCGCCGCAATCTCAGCAAGTCTTTCATCCATTCGGATTTTTATATTGTAAGCTATACAGCCGATGTCGATATTTCCATGTTGTCCATCGTCAGCTTTTCTTCTCTCCTCATCCAGAGATTCCAGCTTCTTTTTTGCCGCAATAAGATCAATATATTCTCCTGCTGCAATTCTGAAACTGAGTTCTGATTTTTTCTCCTGGATCAAGGATAGTATATCATCGGATTCCTTTCTTAAAGTCTCCAGCTTTAGAAATGCCTTATCCTTAATGCCTCTTGTAATACCGATCTTCAGCTGCTGGATCTCATGACTGATCCTTTCGGATCTTTTAGTAAGTTCCTCATGTTCTTTTTCAAGTCCGGCAAGCTCTTTATCTGCGGCTTCTTTTTCTGTCTCTATTGTTCTGTAAATATTCGCAAATCCATGTACAACCTTTTCCTTTTCTCTGTATAAGGAGGAAAATGTATCCACTCTGTCCGAGAGAAGCTCGACCAGTTCTTTTTCATGATCATATTCTGCCGCTCTTTTCTTCTTCTCGGCAAGGGTCTTAAGCTCTTCCTGAATAGTCATAAGAAGACCTGCAGTACTTCCGGCCGTGGCTGCCTCGGTTTCCGTTTTCACCTGATAAGCCTTCTCTATAATTTCTTCAATGAGAAGATCTTCTATTATCTTTCTCGTGGTTCTGAAATTTGTTTCAAAATAGGTTCTTACATGTCCCTCTGTTCTGTTAATTCCTCTGATAAGCTCCCATTGACTTTCATACAGTCCGTACCCTGCGATAAATCTCTGATATTCACCCTTACGGTCAAATACTTTTACTATAATATTCTTATCATTTCTCGCCAGATCCAGAAGATAATTTTTTAAACCTTTATATGTGATTCTTTCCTCCCCCTTGGTCAGCGGGAGATTTACTATATCGTTCTTATTATAATCTCTGTAAAAAATGCAATAATTGAAATATTCTATCTCTGCCGTGTTTTTCTCATTATCATCGGTTTCCTGAATATTTTCGGTGCCCTCTATCATAAGCTGATCCGAAGCCGCGCCGCTGCCTGCTTTTTTTGCAGCAAATCCTGTAGTCATATATCTCAAGCCTTCACTTATATCCGAATCATCCAGCTTCCATTCTATCAGTGAATGAATACAGCTGTTATCATTTCCACGGAAAAGCTTCTCTATGGGCTGTTTATCATCCAGTGTGGAATTCGGGATCACGCATTGCATAAGAAGCAGCATAAGGACAGACTTTCCTCCTCCGTTGGCAAGGTCATAGAGCGTATTCTTGCCATACATCTTCATTATAAAATCATCATAGCTCTGAGTCCCGAAATTATATTTTACGTTATTTACCCTGATTCTGTTTATATTAGGCATCTTCTTATTCCTGTTCCAAATAGTCCTGTATTAGGCTCTTATTCTCTTCAAAATAGTTTTCAGCAACAGCATGAAATCTGTCTGTGGGATAATAGCGGTCATCCAGATTTACAAAAAGCTTTTCCGACAAAAGGAAGTTAAATGTCACCTTTGTCATTCCGTATCTCGACCCTCTGGAAGCCTTGTTTCTTTCCCTGTCCTCATTCAAAAACGGCGGAAGTGATTCCCAGAGAACCGCTATGGATTTAAAGCTGTTTTCCTTATGATCCTCACTTATGGCTTCGTCTCCCAGAACCGCCTTCAGATCCTTCGTCACTGCATTTATTATCTCATCAGTTCTGACATATTCTCTGACCTGATATGTATCGGTGGATTTATAAAAATACAGCAGAACCTCATATGTAATAAAAAACACCAGATACAGTTCCACATTAAGCCTCAGCCCCATCAGATGCTTCAGCTCATCATTTGTATATCCGAAAACCCTGTTTCCGTTTCCTGCTGTGACAAAAAGCGACTCATTATATTCATAAAGCTTCAGTCCCTGCCTCGCCAGGATTTTGGTGGTAATATCATATACTTCCGAATCCGAATAGAATGCATTATAAAGTTCTGATGTTGCTTTATCCTTCCCGGAAATGTTCTGTCCCGTAATAAGTGCACTGTAAATATCCAGTGCTTTGTTTAGACTTCTGTCTTCCATCTCTACATCCTCTCAAATGTAATATCAGTGACCGAGGCTGATTCAAGTTCCACTTCCTCTTTACCGAAAATCAGTCTGAATCTGATATCCGAAAATCTTTCCTTGTCCGATTCATTCATATACTTAACAGCCAGCTGTTCCAGGAAGGTATCCTGCTTTTCCAGCATTGTTTTTATATCATAGCTGCTTTTTTCGGACAGATGCACCAGATATGCATAATAATCTCTGTTTATATAGATATCATCGGTAAACTTCATTTCAAGAATGGCATTATATTCTTTTAAAGTCAGCTTATCCCATTTCTCCAGTCTCTCCAGAAGCTCTCTGAATAGCATGGCAAAATTGCGTCCGGTCTGTTCGGAAAGAATCTCATCCTCGTATCTGAAATACGGATCCACAGCTTCTTTTTCCACCTTTTCAACCACATCATCCTGATTAATGCGTTTCAGGATAATCGAATCTATCATGGATATCTGAAAGCTCTTCTCGCATTTAGGACTGAAAAGCGGTGTGATCAGCGCTCCGAGCTTTTGGGGATCATCCTTCTTTTCAAGCCTTGTGAGAGCCGCCTCAAAATCAAAGGTATTTCTGAGCACCTGCATCTTCTTTCGTCTTACCATCTCATCCGAAAATCTCGAAAGCTCAGCTGAGGCTTTAATGAGCCTGCTGTGATTGTCTATCGCCTGTTTTAACAATGTTTCAAGTCTTGTTATATCTCTCAGTGCTTTCGAGTCAGTATCCCTGTCTATTCTGGATGCAGCCTTGTCCACAAGATCACGGCTCTTTGCGAAGGATTTTCTTTCGGCATCAAACCACTTCGATGTAATCTCCATAAATTCATCCACGGCGGCAGTTCCCGCATGGATGTCGGAAAGAAGAAGCCCAACTGCTTCATCCCTTCTTTTATGCAGAGCAGCGACCTCAACATTGATACGGCTTATAACGTCGATTCCTCCACTGTAGTTCTCTGCCTTGATAAGCTTTTCAAGGAGCAGCTGATCCACACTTATCCGGCTTTCATCCCTCATCTCTTTGGTGGAAAGATAAAACTCTATTCCTTCCTCCGTGATACTGTAGGTCACATCCGTCTCATGAACATTTGCTTCAAGAAGACGTACTCTTGCTGTCTTGGTCTTCCTGTCAGCCGGATCAAAGAAGCTGAGCTCAAATGCTCTCCCGCCGTTAGTGAGCTTATCAAATATCTGCTCCGTCAGCATCATCAGTTCACTTTGCGCGGATTTATCATTTATATCAAATCCCGGCAGATAATCTCTTCTCAGGGTTTCATTTATAAACTGCTGAATCTCATTTCTGGTAACTTCTCTCTCGTTGAAATTATTTTCATTGATGAGAAATCTCAGAACCGCCAGGGTAATATAACCCATATCAGGCTGCACTGTCTCACCGGAAATTTCCGTACTGACAGCAGATTGAATGATACTGAAAAAAGGATAAAACTTACGAAGGTTCAGTATTCGTTCCGCATGATTTTTAATTATATCGTCAATTAAAATATACTTTTCCATAATCCGTTATATTGTACTATAAAATGGGGTGTAATACCATAGAAAAAAAGCTCCCATGCATAAATACATGGGAACTTTTGATAAACTGTTTTATTAAAATGTCATTCGGCCGTTTCTCACGCCTTGCCTGCTGAACCGAATACAGCTACTCTGTCCTTAACTTCATCTCTGATAGCCTGTGCACCCGGAGCAAGAAGCTTACGAGGATCATAACCCTTACCTTCAAGGTCCTTACCTTCTTCGATATATTTACGTGTAGCTGCTGCAAATACGAGCTGGCACTCTGTATTAACATTAACCTTTGCAACACCCATATCGATAGCTTTCTTGATCTGCTCATCAGGAATTCCGGATCCGCCGTGAAGTACAAGTGGTGTATTTCCTGTTACAGCCTTGATTTTCTCAAGTACCTGGAACTGAAGTCCTTCCCAGTTATCAGGATACTTTCCATGGATATTACCGATACCGCACGCAAGCATATCAACACCAAGATCATTAACCTGCTTACACTCTTCAGGATCTGCGCACTCACCTGTTGAAACAACTCCGTCTTCCTCGCCGCCGATACCGCCGACCTCAGCCTCAAGAGAGATTCCCTTCTCTCTGCAGATAGCAATGAGTTCCTTTGTCTTCGCGATATTCTCTTCAAGCGGAAGTGAAGATCCATCAAACATTATTGATGTAAAGCCTGCTTCGATACAAGCCTTAGCTCCTTCATATGAACCATGATCAAGATGAAGAGCAACAGGAACTGTAATTCCAAGTGACTCATCCATAGCCTTAACCATAGCTGCAACTGTCTTAAAGCCTGTCATATACTTTCCTGCTCCCTCTGATACTCCAAGGATAACAGGTGTCTTAAGTGCTTCACACTCAAGGAGTACTGACTTTGTCCACTCAAGGTTGTTGATGTTAAACTGTGCAACTGCATAGTGTCCTTCAACTGCCTTCTTAAGCATTTCTGTAGCTGAAACTAACATTATAACTTACCTCCATTTAATTTTATGAAATTATTATAACTGAACGATTGATTTTAAACAACCGTTTAAGCCTCATTCACATGAAGTCCGAGATATTTCCCTTCTGACTTTACTTTATCATATGCCGCTTTCATCTCTTCGGCACAGGTAAGCATTGATGGTCTGATTCCCATGTAGAAGATATCAACTGCTATCTGCATTTCACCCGGGTTCATTGTTATAGCCGAAGGATCCTCAAGATAAGGTTTATCTACAAGGATGTCCTTTGTAGCCTTACTGAAGAATGGCATTGCTTCCGGAAGTGATATAAACTTCTTGTTTACCACCTGGTTCTCGAAGCCCGGCGTAAGATCACACAGCTTCTTCTTCTGGGTTTTTTCAAATGCTCCTTCTACGAAAGCCCTGGCTGCCCTTTTCATAGTCTGATCTCTCAGCTCATTTTCCTTTGCGACAAATATGAAATTAAGCTCCGATACAGTAGGCAGTTCTTCTGCAAATGCATTATATATAAGTTTTTCCGGAGCATATACACCGACACCGGTAAGGAAATTCTTGTATACTCTTTCCATTTCCTGACTTACGGGAACGATTCTGTCATTATCGAGATCGCTCTCATGACTCACCATAAAGTTTATAAGTCCGGTTTTCATCTGTTCAATCTTATCATCTGTGATGTAATCCTTTGGAAGGAACTCAGAACGTCTGGCCTGTTTCATCATAAAACCGGTTATTCTCTTTCCGTCTGAGCCAAGTCCATTTACGGCAGCATTAAGATCAACACCGAATTGTGAATATATATCATCCAGCTGTTCTGCTCTGTGTCTCATTTGACGGACGATATCTCCGAGCACATCCTGCCTGTTCAGCTCTTCCATCAGCATATTTCTTTCCTTGGCAAGTGCATCCTTTATACATGCATCAAAATAGCCGTTCTCGGTCTCCTTCTTGGCACTTGGGAATGTGAAGAATCTCTTTTTAACTATGGCAAGTATGGATTCCTTGATTCTTTCAAATTCGCTGAATGGGCTGTAATTTGCAAGAACCGACTCCAGACTCTTTATCTCCTGGATCATTCCCGAATCCTCTTCGCAGCCGCCGATTCCCTTTGAACCTATCATTTTCATTGTCACATACGGACCATACTGCTTTAAATACTTATCAATATGTCCGTCAAGGGATGAGGATATCTTGATTCT
>CAMOCO010000059.1 GCA_946610715.1 uncultured Clostridia bacterium
CGTGGTGTCGGATCTGCTGAAAACTTCAAGTTACTTCGTGATCTGGCAGATGCACTTGGCGGAGAGGTTGCATGCTCACGTGCTGCTGTTGATGCCGGATGGATGCCTAAGGATAATCAGGTAGGTCAGACAGGAAAAACAGTTCGTCCATCGGTATATTTTGCAATCGGTATCTCAGGCGCTATACAGCATGTAGCGGGAATGGAAGAGTCAGAACTAATTATTGCAATCAATAAGGACGAAACAGCTCCTATCTTTGATGTGGCTGATTATGGTATAGTTGGTGATTTAAATAAGATTGTTCCTCTTATCACAAAGGGTATTCTTGAAGCCAAGGCTGAAGAGGGCGATGAATAATCACGTTTTTTAGTTCGGCAGGAGGATGTGTATGGATCCAAAAAGCAGCGGTAGACAGAAAAAGGTTACAGATAATTCTAAAGGAGTTCATAGAAGGGGCGAAGGTCTGGGAACCGGTCCGGTAGGTAGAGCCGATGGCTATGCCGGAAGAAAGGGACAGAGCAGCGGCTCAGGCAGAAGCAGCGGTGATGGTACCAGAGCAGGCGGCCTCGGTGGCGGAAAGCTTCTTATAATTATTTTAATTCTCCTTCTCGGAGGAGGTGGCGGAGGACTTTCAGCTCTTCTTGGCGGAGGTTCGGGTGCCACAGGTGGTTCAGGCGGAGGTGTTACTGTCGGAAGCGGTTCTTCTACAGTATCAGGAACATCATCCGGCGGTTCTTATGGAATTGGGGATATCACCAGTCTTTTCGGAGGTTTCTCAGGATCTCAGACATCCGCAGGCTGGACTGATGGCTTCAATAACACAAGTAAGCTGAATACAAATGTAAGTCCTTCGGCAAGACCTAAGAGAACTGAGATAAAAGGCGACGGATCTGATGTCATTACTATTATGATCTATATGTGTGGAACAGATCTTGAGTCAAGAAGCGGAATGGCATCTAATGATATGCGTGAGATGGCAGCTGCTTCACTCAGCGATAATATCAATATAATTGTTTATACCGGTGGATGTAAAGGATGGAAGATTAACGGAGTTTCAAACCAGGTAAATCAGATTTACAGGGTCAGAAACGGAAATCTTGAGCAGCTTGTTGCAGATGATGGCGATAAGGTAATGACAGATCCAAGAACCCTTACTTCCTTTATCCAGTATTGTAATAAGAATTTCCCTGCCAACAGAAATGAACTTATTTTCTGGGATCACGGCGGTGGATCGATTACAGGTTACGGATATGACGAAAAACATGCAAGAGACGGTTCCATGGATCTTGCAGAAATAAATTCTGCGCTTAAAAACGCAGGTGTAACATTTGACTTTATCGGTTTTGATGCATGTCTTATGGCTACATATGAAACAGCTGTAATGTGCGGTAATTATGCAGATTACCTTATTGCATCAGAAGAAACTGAGCCGGGAATCGGCTGGTATTATACTCCATGGCTGAATGAACTGTCTAAGAATACTTCAATGCCGACACTTGAAATCGGCAAAAATATAGTTGATGGATTTGTTGATGAGTGTGGACGTAAATGCGGAGGACAGAAGACTACTCTTTCTGTAATCGATCTGTCAGAGCTTACTCAGACTGTTCCATCCAAGATGACGGAGTTTTCAACTGATACAGCACAACTTATCAGGAAGGATTATAAGCAGGTATCAAATGCCAGAGTTGAGACAAGAGAATTTGCAACATCTTCTAAGATTGACCAGATTGACCTTGTAAACCTTACACAGAAACTTGGAACCGAGGATGCAAAGGAACTTCAGGAAGCACTCCTTTCAGCAGTTAAATACAACCGTACATCACCGAGTATGTCAAATGCATACGGTCTTTCAATTTATTTTCCGTATAGAAAGGCAAATAAAGTAGGTGCCGTTACATCAGCATATGATGATATCGGAATGGATAGTGAATATGCAAAATGTATTAAAGCATTTGCGGGTCTGGAAACATCCGGACAGATTGCAGCCGGCGGATATTCAAATCCTCTGGGTATGCTTATGGGTGGATCATCCGGTTCATCCACATCAGGCGGGGATGCTATCGGTACGCTTCTTAATGCATTCCTGGGTGGTGGAAGAAGTATAGAGGGTATAGACAGAGATGAGTCCGATTTTATGGATGATTCAAGCGTTTATAATGTTGATGAAGCGGCAGCGTATGTTGCCGGAAATCAGTTCGATCCTTCCAAGATGGTATGGAATACTGAAAGTGACGGAACACATACCATGAGTATAAGCACAGATCAGTGGAAGCTTATACAGTCCCTTCAGATCAATATGTTTGTAGATGACGGTGAGGGATATGTCGATCTCGGTCTTGATAATATCTATCAATTTACAGATGACGGAAAATTGATCGGTGAGACAGACAATACCTGGCTTGCAATAGATGGTCAGCCTGTTGCGTTCTATTATGAAACAACAATCGAAAATGAAGGTGAGACGACAGTTACCGGCCGCGTTCCGGTGCTGCTTGACGGAGTGAGAGCAAATCTAATTATCACCTTTGATTCATCGAATCCTTATGGCTATATCGCCGGTGCAAGATATGATTATGTTGAAGGTGAGACAGAAGCAGTTGCCAAGGGCGTTACTGAGATAGCAGAAGGAACAACCATTGATTTTCTCTGTGACTATTATTCATATGACGAGACCTATGAGGATACATATTTCCTCGGAGAGCAGATAGTATATTCTCCGGATCTTGAGATAAGTAACGTTGATGTAGGTGCTGATTCCAAGATTACTTATCTTCTTACTGATATTTATAATCAGGAATACTGGACACCTGCAGTTCCGTAAAGATTAAATATAAAATAAAGCTCCGCATTCGGTGAATTTCGCCGGGTGCGGAACTTTTTATTGGATAAAATACTTATAATTCGGTAGCATATCATTATTTCGATATGTTACAATATAACTATCATTTATAAGGAGGTGTTTTGAAATATGGGCGTAAACAGATTTGTATTAAACGGAGTATCTTATCACGGACATGGGGCAATAAATGAGATACCCGGAATTATTAAGTCAAAAGGATTTACAAAGGCTTTTGTAGCATCAGATCCGGATCTTATAAAGTTTGGTGTAACCGCAAAGGTTACCGATCTGCTTGAAGAAAACGGGATTGCATATGAGATATTCTCAGATATAAAGCCGAATCCGACGATTGAAAATGTACAGGCAGGAGTTGAAGCTTATAAGGCTTCAGGTGCTGATTTTATGATTACCATAGGCGGCGGTTCCTCAATGGACACAGGAAAGGGAATAGGCATAATAGTAAATAATCCCGAATATGCTGATGTCCGTTCTCTTGAGGGCGTTGCACCTACAAAGAAACGTACGGTATTTACAATTGCAGTTCCCACAACTGGCGGAACCGGGGCAGAGTCAACAATCAATTACGTTATAACAGATGTTGAGAAGAAGCGTAAGTTCGTATGTGTTGATCCTAACGATATTCCCGATGTTGCAGTGGTAGACCCTGATATGATGTCAACCATGCCTAAAGGTCTTACGGCTTCAACAGGTATGGATGCACTGACACATGCTATTGAGGGATATACAACAGCGGCTGCATGGGAACTCTCTGATTGTCTTAATCTTGAAGCAATCAAGCTTATTGCTGCAAATCTCAGAAAGGCAGTAGATAACGATCCGGACGGACGTGAGGGAATGGCTCTTGCTCAGTATGTTACAGCTATGGCATATTCTAATGTCGGACTTGGTATAGCTCATTCCATGGCTCATACATTGGGAGCGGTATACGATACGCCTCATGGAGTAGCCTGCGCAATGATGCTTCCTATAGTAATGGAATTTAACGCTGCGGAAACGGGAGATAAATTCAAGTATATTGCTGAGGCATTTGGTATCGATACCGAAGGTATGGATCAGGATGCATACAGGAAGGCTGCTATTGATGCTGTTCGTCAGCTGTCGGTTGATGTCGGAATTCCGACCAAGCTTGACAAGCTTAAAGAAGAGGACCTGGATTTTCTGTGTGAATCCGCTGCGGCAGATGCATGTGCTCCGGGTAATCCAAGACCTGCAAGTCTTCAGCAGTTCAGAGAGATGTTTATGAAGCTCATGTAAGGAAGAGAGAGTCTGATATACTCTTTATAAAAAGTACTTGCAAAATATAATATCTATGTTATTATATCTTAGAACATAATAATTAGTAAGCTTGAGTGGGCACAGATTTCTGTTCCCACTCTTCTTATTGGTAGGTAGTATTATATTAATTTACCAAGGGAGAGTATATGAAAAAAACCGAAATCGAATCAAAGGTTGAAGAGATGGTGATGCCCATTATTGAAGAGAATGGATATTCACTTTGGGATGTGGAGTACGTAAAGGAAGGCAGCGATTATTATCTCAGAGTCTATGTTGACAAAGAGGGCGGATTCACTATTGAAGATTGTGAAAAGGTTAGCAGAAGCCTGGATCCTTTGCTGGATGAAGCTGATATCATTGATGAAGCATACATTTTGGAGGTCAGCTCTCCGGGACTTACAAGGAAGCTTGTAAAAGACAAGGAATTTGAAAGAAGTATTGGAAAATACATCAAAATCAGTCTTTATAAAGCTCTGGACGGAGAAAAAAATCTGCTTGGATACCTGAAGTCATTTGACGCAGATAATCTTACGGTTGAAATAACCGCTGATAATATAGTAAACATACCAAGAAATAATATATCTATGGTCAGACTTGAGTTTGAACCGGAATAATAAGGAGGATGAAATGTCAGAAATTATTGATGCTTTAAACTTACTTGCAAAGGAGAAAAACCTTGACAAGGAAGAAATCATGCAGGGTATTGAAAAGGCAATAGCTTCAGCATGTGAGAAAGATTATGGTAAGAATACTCAGTATTCGGTAAATATGGATCGTGAGACAGGTGAGATAAAGGTCTATACCCATAAGACTGTAGTTGAGCAGATTATGGATCCGAGAACTGATATAACACTTGAAGAAGCACAGCAGATCAATCCTTACTTTGATATTGATGATGAGGTTCCGGTTGAGATTACAACCATGGATTTCGGTCGTATTGCCACACAGAAGGCAAAAGGTATTATCTTACAGAATATTAAAGAAGGTGAGAGAAGATCCATCTTCAATAAGTATAAGAGTATGGAGAATCAAATTGTTACCGGTATCGTTCAGAGATACACAGGCGACAATGTAATAGTTACTCTTGATGACAGAACAGAGACCATCCTTAATAAGAAGGAAATGATCCCGAGAGAAAGATTCAGACAGGGAGACAGAATAAAGCTCTTCATACTTGAAGTAAGGGAAAATAACAAAGGCGGATTCAGAATCATAACATCCAGAACTCATCCGAATTTTGTAAAGCTTCTCTTCGAGCGTGAGGTTACTGAAATCTCAGATGGAACAGTGGAAATTAAGAGCATTACAAGAGAAGCCGGTTCCAGGACTAAAATTGCAGTATGGTCAAATAATCCAAATGTGGATGCAGTCGGCTCATGTGTCGGTGTTAACGGTGAGAGAGTTAAGCATATCGTTGATGAGCTTAACGGAGAGAAAATCGATATTATTAAGTGGGATGAAGATCCTGCAGTATTTATAGAGAATGCTATTCGTCCTTCAGAGGTTATATCAGTTGATGTATATCCCGAAGATAAGGAAGCATTTGTAGTTGTACCTGATGATAAGCTGTCACTTGCAATCGGTCTTAAGGGACAGAATGCAAGACTTGCTGCATTCCTTACAGGTTACAAGATCGATATAAAGAGCGATCGTCAGCTTGAAGAAGAGTATGCAGAGGAAAAAGCAGCAGAAGAGACAGCTGAAACTTCTGATGATGTAGAAGAAGCAGTTGAAGAAGATGAAGCTGAAGAATAATCCTCCGATAATGAAGGATAAGATGAATAAATATTTGGAGACCAGGGATTGAGTACAAAAAAATCAAAGCGAAATAAAATTCCTCTTCGCGAATGTATCAGCTGCGGTAATCATAAGCCCAAGGGTGAGATGATGAGAATCGTCATTCAGGGAGATTCGGTAAAAGAAGAAAGTTATGATGAGACCGGAAAGGTTCGGGGAAGAGGAGCATATATTTGCAGAACTCCGGAATGCATTAAGAGTGCATTTGAAAAAGGACTTATTACGGAAGAAATGAGCGGCGAACTTTTAAATGGATTGGACAAATATATAATGTCCATGCTTTCAATCGCAGCAAAAGCAGGGAAGATAAGCTCCGGAGAAGTACAATGTGAAGCGGCTATATCAGATAAGATTGCTTATTTTATAATTATAGCCCGTGATGCATCTCCAAATACTACTAAAAAATTCATTAATAAATGTGATTATTACAACATTCCATATACCATTTCATTTGAAAAAGAAAAACTGGGTCAGATGATCGGGCGCGCAGACAGAAGCTGCGTTGCGGTTATGGATGAAGGAATTGCGAAACAGATTAGACTGGCGATTAATTGATTTGAATAATTTCGGAGGTATGACATTGAGGATACATGAGTTTGCAAAAGTTTTATCAGAAGAAACAGGAAGAGAGATTCAGAGTTCTGATATTCTGGATATACTGATTAAGAAAAAGCCTGATCTAAAGGCTCAGAGCAGTATTGATGAGGATATGATGAATTTCCTCAGAATGAAGATTACAGGTAAGCCTGCAATCAGAATAGCTACGCCTGCTTCACCTGTTAAACCTGAAACTACAGATAAGAAAGCAGCCGAGAAGGCAGGAAAGAAGACAGAAAAGAAGACTGCCGAGAAGGCAGAAAAGAAAACTGCCGAGAAGTCAGCAGAGAAAGCAGAAAAGAAAACTGCTGAGAAGACAGAAAAGAAGACTGAAGAAAAGGCAGAAAAGAAAGCTGCTGAGAAAGCAGAAAAGAAGACTGCAGAGAAGAAAACTGTTGAGAAAGCTGATAAGACAGAGAAAAAGGCTGCAGAAAAAACCGAGAAGACAGAGAAAAAGACTGCAGAAAAAGCAGATAAGGAAGAAAAGAAGGCTTCTGATAATGCAGAAAAAGCTGAAAAGAAGCCCGTTGAGAAGACTGCAGAAAAAACTGAAAATACAGTTGAAAAAGCTGCTGCCAGGGTAGAGAAACCTCAGACTGATAAAGAGGAAGTAAAGAGCCACGAGAAGACAGAGAAGAAGGCTGAGGAAAAAACTGATGGAGACAGACGCCCGCAGCAAAACGGTGACAGACGTCCTCAGCAGGGAGGAGACAGACGCCCACAGCAAAACGGTGACAGACGTCCTCAGCAGGGCGACAGAAGACCGGGCCAGAATAAGTTCTCAAATGACAGAAACGGCAAGGACGGCGGACGTGACGGAAATCGTTTTGGCGGACGTGACGGTGGTCGTGACGGAAACAGATTCGGAGGAAAAGGCGGTCTTAAGGACGGCGGCCGTAAATTCGAAAAGGGGCGTGACTTTGGCGGCAAGGATGATGACGATGAGAGAGATGTAAGGCGTGATTCCAAGCGTCCTTCAGCTAAAAAAGATCGTTCCGATAATTCGGGAGATTTCGGTGATACAAGAAGAGACTCCAAGAGAGCTGACAGACGTGCTGAAGGAAAACGCGCTGACGAAAGAAAATATGAAGCTAAACATGGAGAAGCTGTAGTAAAGAAGTCTGATCAGAAGAGAGAGCAGAAGAGACACGAAGAACGTCCTGTTCAGAAGAAAAAGGAAAAGGAAGAAGAGACAATCAAGACAATTATTCTTCCGGAATCACTTTCACTCAGTGAACTGGCAGATAAGCTTAAGCAGCCTGTAAATGCCCTCATTAAAAAACTGTTCCTTGAGGGTAAGATGTATACTGTTAATACAGAGCTTTCATTTGAAGAAGCGGGTGAGATAGCTCTTGAATATAATTGTATCGCTGAAGAGGAAGAGAAGGTTGATATTGTCGAGGAAGCTCTTAAGGATATCGAAGATCCTGAGGATTCACTTGTTACAAGACCTCCTGTAGTCTGTGTAATGGGTCACGTTGATCACGGTAAAACTTCACTTCTTGATGCAATCAGACATTCATCTGTTACAGAAGGTGAAGCAGGTGGTATCACACAGCATATCGGTGCTTATACAGTTAAAGTAAATGATAAGGTAATCACATTCCTTGATACACCGGGACATGAGGCGTTTACTGCCATGAGACTTCGTGGTGCCAAGTCAACAGATATCGCTATCCTTGTTGTTGCCGCAGATGATGGTGTTATGCCTCAGACAGTAGAGGCTATAAATCATGCAAAGGCAGCCGGTATTCAGATAATTGTTGCAGTAAATAAGATAGATAAGCCAAGCGCTAATATTGAAAGAGTTAAGCAGGAACTGACTGAGCATGGCCTTATTGCCGAAGATTGGGGTGGAGATACTATATTCTGTCCTGTATCCGCTCACACCCATGAAGGACTTGATAACCTTCTGGATATGATCCTTCTTACATCTGAGATGCTTGAGCTGAAGGCTAATCCTAACCGTAAGGCAAGAGGTGTTGTTATCGAGGCGCGCCTTGATAAGGGCCGCGGACCTGTGGCTACACTTCTGGTTCAGAAGGGTACTCTTAAAGTTGGTGACTTCATCGCTATAGGAGAAGCCCATGGTAGAGTAAGAGCTATGAATAATGATAAGGGTAAGCCGGTTAAGGAAGTTACTCCGTCAATGCCTGTCGAGATTATAGGTCTTTCATCTGTTCCGAATTCAGGTGATACATTCATTTCAACTCAGACAGAGAAGGAAGCACGTCAGATCAGTGAGGCATTTGTTACAAAGGGCAAGGAGAATCTTATCGCAGAATCCAGAAAGCAGATGTCACTTGATGATATCTTCAGTAAGATGCAGGAAGGTACTCTTAAAGAGCTTAATATCATTATAAAAGCAGATGTTCAGGGCTCGGTTGAGGCACTTAAGCAGAGCCTTCTCAAGCTTTCAAATGATGAAGTTATCATAAAATGCATCCACTCAGGTGTAGGTGCTATAAATGAGTCCGACGTTGTGCTTGCATCAGCTTCAAGTGCCATTATTATCGGATTCAATGTCAGACCGGATCCACAGGCTAAGGCTATGTCGGATCAGGAAAAAGTTGATGTCAGACTCTACCGTGTAATTTACAATGCTATCGATGACATAGAATCTGCCATGAAGGGTATGCTTGATCCTGTCTTCGAAGAGAAGATAATCGGTCACGCAGAAGTGAGAAATACCTTCAAAGCTTCCGGTGTCGGTACTATTGCAGGCTGCTTCGTACTTGACGGAGTTATAGAGAGAAATTGTATGGTTAGAATCAGCCGTGACGGTGATCAGATATTTGACGGAAAATTATCATCACTTAAGAGATTTAAGGATGATGCTAAAGAAGTTAAGAATGGATATGAATGCGGTATGGTATTCGAAGGCTGGAATGATCTCAGTGAAGGAGACCGTATCGAAGCATATAAGATGGTTGAAGTAGAGAGGAAATAAATGAGAGGACATAAAAGCAGTGAAAGAGGCTCAAGAGTAAATAGTGATGTGCAGAGAGTAATAGGCCACATAATAGAATTTGAGCTTAAGGATCCTCGTATCAGCGGACTTACTTCGGTTGTGAAAACGGAGGTTACCAAGGATCTCAAGATATGTAAATGCTATATCAGCGTACTTGGAAATGAGAATGCAGGTGAATCCACAATTGAAGGATTAAAAGCTGCTTCAGGATTTGTCAGGAAAAGACTTGCAGAATCACTCAATCTCAGAAATACACCCGAGATACATTTTGTATTGGACAAATCAATTGAATATGGGGTAAATATGTCAAGAAAAATTGACGAGATAATTGGTGGTTCGAAGGATAATACGGAGACAGGTGAATGATTACAGATATTACAAAAAAATCCAGAAAGCTTATGCAGATGATAACTGCAGCAGGATCGATTGCAATAGTAGGTCATGTCAGACCTGACGGGGATTGTATCGGTTCCACTACAGGGCTATATAATTATATAATAGAGAATTTTAAGGATAAGACGGTAGATGTTTATGCAGAAAGCTTTTCACCTACATTTAAGTTTCTTAACGGAGCCCGTAAGATAAGGCACGATCTGAGCGGGATGAAATACGATCTGGCCATTTCTGTAGATGTGTCAGCAATAGACAGACTCGGTAAGTTTGAGGACCTTTATATGAGCGCCATTTCTACTATCTGTATCGATCATCATATGAGCAATAAGGGCTTTGCGGATTTCAATATAATAGATGCGGATGCGTCATCTGCCAGTGAGGTCCTTTGTGATGTGCTTGATTTCGATAAAGTCAGTAAAAATACGGCAGAATGCCTGTATCTTGGCATGGTTCATGATTCCGGTGTTTTTAAGTACACAAATACAAGCCGGAAGACCATGGAATATGCGGGTGCGCTTATCGAAAAGGGCGTTAATACCGAGTATATCATTGATGAGACCTTTTACAAGAAGACATACAGACAGAATCTGCTTATGGCACGTACCATTCTGGAGTCAAGACTTCATGCTGATGGAAAGGCCGTCAGTGGTGTGATTACAAGAGATATATTTAAAGAATTTAAGTGTACAAAGCTTGATACCGAAGGAATAGTAGAGCAGCTGAGACTTACTGAGGGCGTTAAGATAGCAATACTCGCATATCACAGCAGCAGAAAGATTTATAAATACAGTCTGAGATCGAGAGATGAG
>CAMOCO010000060.1 GCA_946610715.1 uncultured Clostridia bacterium
TACTTGGCGTCAGTCTGGATTATCTTTTGGATGAGGATGAAAAGATAAGCTTTAATGAGATAAAAGAAGCTATTAATCTTGATTCATTTGAAGTATCCGGTAAATGCCGGGATAAAAAGGATGCAGCATGTTATTCCAGATTTAGCAAGGCTGATGCAATATATCCGCTTATTCGGAAGAAGAAGATGAGTAAAGCAGAGTGGATCACGGATTTTTTTGCCGGCCCGGGAATTATTCAAGGTGCTGACTATCTGAACGATGGAGCGGCATATTATCTTGTTGAAACCGGTGAAAAGCAGTTCCTTGTAAATGTATCTTCGGATTTCATAACAAGCAGAGAGCTGGCAAAAAAAGTTGATCCAAAGAAATTCGATTACGGGAATCATACTTTTAAGAAGGCTACATATGAGTTGATATAATTCAATTTTATTAATTGCGGATACAGTGGTGCTATTATTCGTTTTTTGAAAAGTCACTATTGAACTCTTAAAATGTTAGTTGTATAATTACTCACGTATTTTAATAGGGGAGCTGAACATGATTCGGCTGAGAACAGACTGTATCGTCTGGACCCATAACCTGATTTGGATAATGCCAACGTAGGAATATAAATGATGTTTAGAGCAGATATGTCCGGATCAGGCGTATCTGCTTTTTATTTGCGCGATGTGAACGCGCTTATGGAAACGAAAAAATTATAAAATAAATATGAAAAGAGGTATCTAAAATGTTAGGAAGCTGTTTAGACAATGTAAGAAAAAATGTTCCATTAGTTCACAACATTACTAACTATGTAACGGTAAATGATGTTGCAAATGTACTGCTTGCCTGCGGAGGAAGTCCGATCATGTCCGATGAACCGGAAGATGTAGAGGACATCACAAGTATATGCGGTGGTCTGAATATCAACATTGGAACACTGAATAAGAGTTCTATAGAAGGAATGTTCAGAGCAGGTAGAAAAGCAAATGAACTTGGACATACACTTCTCCTCGATCCTGTGGGAGCCGGAGCATCAGCACTTAGAACAGACACGGCAGTTAAGCTGATGGATGAACTGAAGTTTACATGCATCAGAGGAAATATATCCGAGATAAAGACACTCGCGCTCGGAAGCGGAACAACAAAAGGCGTTGATGCTGATGTGGCAGATGCGGTAACAGAAGATACTCTGGACAGCGCAGTAAAATTTGTTAAGGATTTTGCCGGAAAGGCAAATGCGATAGTTGCCATTACCGGTGCAATAGATCTGGTCAGTGATGGAGAAAAATGTTATGTGATCAGAAATGGTCGCCCTGAGATGGGCAGGATAACAGGAACCGGCTGCCAGCTTTCAGGACTTACTACTGCATTTCTTGTTGCCAATCCGGATAATAAGCTGGAAGCAGCTGCAGCAGCAGTATGCACCATGGGACTGGCCGGAGAGATTGGATGGTCAAATATGCAGGAAGGCGATGGCAATTCTACATATCGTAACCGCATTATCGATGCAATATATAATATGGATTCGGAGACACTGGATAATGGAGCAAAATATGAGATTAGATAAGAAAGATTTATTATTATATGCAGTCACAGACCGTCACTGGCTTGGTGACAGAACATTATATGAGGTAGTTAAGGAAAGCCTTGACGGAGGTGCGACATTTATTCAGCTTAGAGAGAAGAACCTGGATCAGGAGCACTTTCTTGAGGAGGCAAGAGAACTTAAGAAGCTTTGTGCGGATTATAAGGTTCCCTTTGTAATAAATGATAATGTGGATATCGCCCTTATGATAGATGCTGACGGAGTACACGTTGGACAGAGTGATATGGAAGCCGGAGATGTTCGCGCTAAGCTGGGACCCGATAAGATTATCGGTGTTTCGGCACAGACTGTTGAGCAGGCGGTCCTTGCTGAAAAAAGAGGCGCTGATTATCTGGGAGTCGGAGCAGTATTTCCCACAGGTTCAAAGGATGATGCCGTTGATGTGTCGCATGACACCCTGAGAGATATATGTAAAGCAGTCAGCATTCCGGTTATAGCAATAGGCGGAATTACAGTAGATAATACACCGGAACTTGCAGGTACAGGAATCTGCGGTATTGCTGTTATCAGCGCAATCTATGCTGCAAAGAATATCCCGGAGGCTACAAAGAAGCTTAAGGATGTAACAATCAGGACAGTATCAATATAAATATAAAGTATCGAAGAAGCTTAGAATTGAGGACGCGAGATGATAAAAGGAGTCATATTTGATATTGATGGAGTGGTTCTTGACTCTATGAGCATATGGAATGATCTGGGTGCGAGATACCTGAAAAGTATTGGTGTTGAGCCGGAGGAAGGGCTGAACAGGATTCTCTTTTCCATGAGTATGGAACAGGGGGCGGAGTATCTGAAAGAGCATTACAGCCTTAAGGAATCCGCTGATGAAATACTGGAAGGTATCAGTAAGATGCTCCAAAACTTTTATTTCTACGAAGTTAAGGCAAAGCCGGGGATAGAGACATGTATGAAGTTCTTCAGGGATGAAGGTATGAAGATTACGGCAGCAACCTCAAGTCCCCGCACCCATATTGAGAAAGCGCTTGAAAGAAATGGTCTGCTCAAGTTCTTTGATGCAATCTATACTACGGGTGAAATCGGAATCAGTAAGCATTTCCCCGATATATATAATAGGGCTGCTGAGTTTATGGGACTCGGTGCTTCTGAAGTACTGGTTTTCGAAGACTCACTGTATGCTCTTAAGACTGCAAAAAATGCCGGATATATGACGGTTGGAGTATATGACAGAGACGGAGAGACCGACCGGGAAGGCGTAAAATTAACAGGTGATATATATTTAACTGAATTAGATAAAATAGTTGATTACCGGGATGAACTTCTGAAATAGCTGCCATTTATAATGGCACGGGAGAATCCCGGATTATCAAGCGGCGGATTGGGGGCACCACCTTACGTCGCAATATAAAAAATGCTGAAAATATATAGAAAGAAGGTAAGGATATGAACACAGCATTAACCATAGCCGGAAGTGATTCCAGCGGAGGCGCCGGTATACAAGCAGATTTAAAAACCATGACTGCCAATGGAGTCTATGGAATGAGCGCGATTACGGCACTTACTGCACAGAATACTACCGGTGTAACAGGAATTATGGAAGTAACACCCGAGTTTCTTGGAGAACAGTTGGATGCGGTATTTAGCGATATATTCCCGGATGCCGTTAAGACAGGCATGGTTTCTTCAATTGAACTGATACGTGTTATTGCCGACAAGCTGACCGGGTACAAAGCCCGAAATATCGTTGTGGACCCTGTAATGGTAGCAACAAGCGGAGCAAAGCTTATAAGTGACGATGCAATCGAATCACTTAAGAAATATCTGCTTCCTCTTGCAACTGTTATCACACCCAACATTCCGGAGGCGGAGGTTTTATCCGGAATGACCATTACATCTGAAAACGATATGGTTGAAGCAGCAAAGATCATCCATGAATCACTTGGATGTGCTGTTCTATGCAAGGGTGGGCACCAGGTAAATGACGCCAATGACCTTTTGTACACCAAGGACGGTCCGATGTGGTTTAAGGGGAAGAGAATAGATAACCCCAATACCCACGGAACAGGATGCACTCTTTCGAGTGCCATAGCCTCAAATCTTGCAAAGGGAAGATCCCTTGAAGAATCGGTTAAGGAAGCAAAGGATTATATATCCGGAGCACTTGCTGCAATGCTTGATCTCGGTAAGGGAAGCGGACCGTTGGCACATAATTATGTATTTTTAAAAGGAGTATCAGTTGATGAGTAATATGGAAAAACAAAAATTTGATGGATATGCAAATCAGTATGATGAATGGTTCATGGTAAATGACAAGCTTTTTACCAGTGAGCTCAGACTGTTTAAGAAGGTACTGGGAGATATCAGCGGCAAAAAACTGCTTTCTGTAGGATGTGGAAGCGGTCTCTTCGAGAGCTATATCGATTCCTCAAATATTGAAGGTATAGAGCCTTCCAAAGATATGGCAGAAATCGCAAAGAAGCGTGGAATAAATGTGATTAAGATCGGTCTTATCGAAGAGGTTGAGCTTCCGGAGGCAGAATATGATATAATCTATTTTAACGGAAGTTCAAGTTATATGGAGAACCTTCAGCCTGTATATGAGAAATCCCTTAAGGCGCTTAAGGCAGGTGGTAAGCTTATCCTGCTTGATGTACCGAAGGAGAGCGCATTTGGATTCATGTATCTTCTCGGAAAGAGCCTTAATACATATGAGCATGAGTATCTTGAGGGAACTATGCCGGCTCTTCCTTATCCCCTTCAACTTGCGGCATCAGGAGTATGGCATTCCACAGAAGAGAAGATAGATGTTCTTAAGTCTCTTGGTATCAGGAATTTTAATTTCTATCAGACACTGGTTAAGAATCCTATGTATACAAATGAAGAACCGGAAGAAGTAGTCGAAGGTTATAAAAGCGGCGGATATGTTGCGATCATTGCCGAAAAAGATGCATAAAGATATTTATACGGAATACAGAGGTTAAGGATGAAACTTTCAGAGAGGCTTATAAGGGAGACGGAAGAGCTGTGGACAGAAGCGACAGGTAAAGAGTTTCTGGTCAATATGGCAAAAGGAACCCTGGATGAGGAATTATATAAGAATTATATGATACAGGATTATATGTATCTTAAGGACTATATTGATATTCTGAAGAAGATTCTCGAAATGGCGGATGACGATGAGCTGAGAGCCTTTCTTGAAAGGATCATTAAAGATACAGAGTATGAAACATATAAAGTCCATGTTCCGGGTCTTCGGTCTCTTGGGATAACTGATGAGGACATCAGTTCCTGTGAGAAGTTAAAGGTCATATCGGATTATATCGGATTTATGATGAGCAGGCTGGAGGAAAAAGGAATCCTTTCCGGACTTACAGCGCTTCTTCAATGTTCCTGGAACTATGCTTATATCGCAAAGGCAGTGTCAGAGAAATATTTGGATGAACTGTCTGAGTCCAGGTATAAAAGCTGGTTTGATGCATATACCGCTGTGGAATATATTGATTCAAATCAGGTCTGGATTGATACGGTGGATGAATATGCCGAAGGTATCAGTATAGACGTGGCCGACTATTTATGTGAGACCTTCAAAATATGTGCGGAATATGAGAATAAGCTGTGGGATTCATTAAATGAAAAGTAATATATTTAAAGGATAATGCGATAATACAATGAATGTTCACATGAGTAATCTCCGCAAGAAGATTGCAAAAATAACTGATGAATCCTATATAGATACCGTATACGGAATGGGATACCGCCTTTCTAAGTAGAGGCGGTATTCTTTAGTTTGATACCATGTTTGATATATGCGATAATAGCTATTATAGTATTCAATGTAATTTTGCGGAACTTATGGGAGGCTCCATAAGGGCAGATCAGTCGGGAGAAATCTCAAATTGGTTATAAAGCGTTGATATGTTATAATTCGGATATAGCAGAAGGGGTAGTTGAGGTCTTATTGGTTATGATTTTTAGGAGGTACAAATGCTTGGGGATAAGTTTCAGTTAAATGAGCAGACTATACCTATGGTTGAACAGATAGGAAGGCACATGCCGGGAGGCTTTTTTATTTACAAAGCTGATGAAAATGAGGAGCTGATTTATGCCAATAAGGCAGTTCTGGATATATTTGGATGTAAAGATCTTGAAGAATTTAAAAGTCTTACAGGATATACTTTCAGAGGAATGCTGCATCCGGATGATTATGATAAGATATCTGAATCTATTATAGAGCAGATAAACAGCAATGATGATAATTTTGATTATGTGGAATACAGGATTGTCAGAAAAGATGGCAGTATCCGATGGGTAGATGACTATGGGCATTACACAGAGACGGATGCCTATGGTGGCATTTACTATGTCTTCATTTCCGATATTACAGAGAAAAAGGAAAAAAGCATCAAGCTAATGGAAGAGGTTGAGTCCGCAGCGAAGCTGGCTGATCTGATGGGATCAGTAGCTTCGCTACTTTCAAATATGCCGGCTCTGAGCTTTTCAAAAGATGCAAAAACAGGTAAATATCTGGCTTGTAATCAGGCTTTTGCAGAGTATGCACATAAGTCATCACCGGAAGAGGTTGTGGGACTGACCGATCATGAAATATTTGATAAGGATACGGCAGACCATTTTGTCCGGGATGATAAAAAGGCAATCGAGATGGATGAGCCATATATATTCTTTGAGGATGTTCCGGATGCAGGCGGCGTAGCTATTCGAAATCTTCAAACTACGAAAATGAAGTTTAGAGATTCTACCGGCAGGCTTTGTACACTCGGAATGTGTGTTGATGTTACTCAGATGACTAAAATTAAAGAAACAGAAGCCAGACAGCGGGAAATGGAGGAGAAACTTGCCCTTCAGGAAAAAATACTGATCGAGGAAAGAAAGAAGGCGGAACAGGACAAGCTTATTACCGCGTTGGCATCGGATTACTGGAGTGTATACTACGTACAGCTGGATACAGATGAAGGTGTATGTTATCAGGCGCGTCCCGACATAGAGAATTCGCTTAAAGAAGGGGAACGTTTCAGATTTTTAGATGTCTTTACAGCATATGCTAACCAGAATATCGTAGAAGAATACAGAGAATCCTTTCTTAGGTTCATTCAGCCGGATAATATCAGGGAGGGATTAAAAGAAAGCCGGGTTATTTCGTATATCTATATGGTAGAAAGAAACGGTAAGCAGAGTTATGAGATGATCAGATTTGCCGGAGTGCGTCATCCGGAGGACAGGGATGATCATATGGTTCATGCTGTCAGCGCATGTTTCTCTGATGTTGATGCCGAGACGAGGAAGAATCTTGCGGATAATAAAACTCTGGGGGATGCGCTTAATGCCGCACAGCAGGCAAACAGAGCCAAGACTGCATTTTTATCAAATATGAGTCACGAGATCCGTACGCCGATGAATGCTATTATAGGGCTGGATAATATAGCTTTAAGTGACGTGGAACTGTCTGACAGAACTAAAGATTATCTGGAAAAAATAGGAACATCGGCACATCATTTACTCAGCATAATAAATGATATCCTTGATATGTCCAGAATAGAATCGGGACGAATGATCATAAATAATGAAGAGTTTTCATTTTCAAAAATTATGGATCAGGTTAATACAATTATAGGCGGACAATGTCACAACAAGGGTATTAACTACAGTTTTACCATGGACAGTAATCTCAGTGATTACTACATAGGTGACGACATGAAGCTGAAGCAGATACTGATCAATATATTAGGTAATGCTGTCAAGTTTACATCGGGAAGAGGCAGAGTTACATTCGCCGTGGAAAAAACTGCTGAATTTGATGGGAACCATACTATAGCATTTACAATAACCGATACGGGTATAGGTATGAGTGAATCCTATCTGCCGAGGATCTTTGATGCTTTTTCACAGGAGGATAGCTCAGCCACTAACCAGTATGGCAGTACAGGACTGGGTATGCCCATAACGAAGAGTCTTGTTGAACTCATGAATGGCAATATAGAAGTTAAAAGTAAGAAGAATGAAGGAACTACATTTATTGTAACGATTACCCTTAAAGAATCATCCAGAAAGGATGCCGACGGTATAGCAGATGATATTACTCCAAATGATATGGAAGTACTTGTCATAGATGATGATATGGTTGCCTGTGAACATGCAAAGCTGGTGCTGGGGCAGGTTGGAATAAAATGTGACGTGGCTCTGTCAGGAGAAGAGGGCCTTGAAATGATCAGGCTGAAACATGCAAGAAGTGAGCTGTACAATCTGATACTTGTAGATTGGAAAATGCCTGGGATGGATGGCATTGAAACAACAAAGCAGATAAGAGAATCTGTCGGAATGGAGTCGGCTATTATAATACTAACGTCCTATAATTGGGATGATATAATAGATGAGGCAAGGGCTGCCGGCGTTGATACATTTGTGCCTAAACCGCTCATGGCATCAAGCGTAATGGACGAGTTTAAAGAGGCATTCAAGAAAAAAAATCAGAATCAGGTATTAAATGAGGTTTCATTAGAGGGAAGAAGGGTTCTTCTGGCAGAAGATGTTTCTATAAACGCAGAGATAATAGGGATGATGCTTACCATGCATAATATGCAGGTTGAGCATGCCGAAAATGGCCGACTGGCAGTAGAGAGTTTTATAAATCATCCTGAAGGATATTTTGATGCTATACTTATGGATATGAGAATGCCTGAAATGGATGGACTGGAAGCAACAAAACAAATAAGAGCGCTGGATAGGAGAGATGCAGGAAAAATACCTATCATAGCGCTTACAGCAAATGCCTTTGATGAGGATGTTCAGAGGAGTCTTCAGGCGGGACTTAATGCGCACCTGAGTAAACCGGTAGAACCGGATGCTTTATTTGATACACTTAAAAGTCTGTTAAAATAAAATGTCGGAGGGGATGTATGATGACAATCGAACAATTGGAAAGACTTGGAGCCGGTACGGAAGAAGGTGTAAAAAGATGTGCCGGCAATGAGGCATTTTACCTGAAAATGATACCGAAGGCTCTGGAAACAGAAAGGTATAAAAAACTGGAGGATTATATCCGCTCCGGAAATCTGGATGCGGCCTTTGAAGAAGCGCATGCACTTAAAGGTATTCTGGCAAATCTCGCGCTGACACCGATCTTAAAACCTGTCAGTGAGATGACGGAGTTTCTTAGAAACAGAACAGACATGGATTATGACAGTTTGATAAATGAGATGTGGGAAAAGAGAAACAGCTTCGATAATATACCGGGGAGGGAGTAAGGGTTAAATGATTAATCTTTCCAGTAAAGTGAATATTCGTGTCGGAATAATAGGCGGAATTCTTGTCGCGATCATTATGATAGTAGGCACTCTATGGATGGGGCGTAGTGCGTCAGAAGGCACAAAGCAGGCCGTCCAGTCTGTAAGTCTGTTTTATCTGGATGAGCTGGCAGGCAGGCGTGAAGAGGTTGTTGAAAAGAATCTTAATGATAATATTGAGGTCATTAATATAGCGATCGATTCCCTTACAGAGGAGGATCTCAGTGATGAGAAGCATTTGCAGGCATTTCAGCTCAGGATGAAATCTCTCTTTCAGCTGGACAAGTTCGCTTTTGTTGATGAGAATGGTCTGATATATACGTCAACAGGAACGCAGGATGATATAGATAAGTATCCGTTTGACCTCGAGAATCTAACAGATTCGGAAATTTATGTTAAGGATATCAATGAAGAGGAAAAAACTGTAATTATAGTGGTTCCGGTTAAATCCATTTCCTTTAACAATCATGAATTAAGGGCCTGCTTTATGGAGATAGCTATGGATGAAATGCTGCAGGGCGTTTCCGTAGCTTCAAATGAAGAAAAAACTACATATTGCAATCTGTATTCTTCGGAAGGCATTGCCTTAAGTAATAGAGTACTTAGTGGACAGGCAAATGTTAATAACCTGTTTAAGGCATTGGAAATAGCTAAGTTTGATAAGGATTATTCTCTCGAGCAGGTTAAAAAGGATTTTTATGATCATAGAAGAGGTGTAATAACATTTAATTATAATGGCATTCAGGAAACCCTTTCATATGTTCCGATCAGTGGAACAGACTGGATGCTGACTTACCTTATAAGGGAAAATGTCATCAGTGAACGTATACAGTCCATATCCCAGGCGACTATACATAGAAGCGTAGTGCAGTCACTTCTGGCAACGGCGATTCTGCTTATCATGTTTTCTATAATAGCCCGTCAGATGCGCAGCAATGCCAATCTGGTTCTTGAAAAGGAAACAGTAGAAACAGAGAATCGTATCAAGCAGGCGGAACTTGAAAACAGGCTTTCCCTTCAGGAGGAGCTGCTGAATCAGAAGAAACTGGGAGAAGAGCAGGACAGACTTATAACTGCACTTGCATCGGACTACTGGAGCGTATATTACCTGGAGCTGGATACCGGCGAAGGCGTGTGCTACCAGCAGCATTCGGCTATCGAAAACGGTCTGAAGGCCGGTGACAGATTTGATTATCTGTATGAGCTGGAGAAGTATGCCAAGAGTTCCATTAAGGATGAATATAAGCAGGAATTTATAGACTTTGTTCAGCCGGACAGTATTCGTGAAGGGCTTAAAGAACAGCGAGTAATAGCGTATCGCTATATGGTACATCGCCATGATATAGACTCCTATGAAGAGATACGTTTTGCGGGAGTGCGGCATCCTGAGGACAGGGAAGATCATATAGTGCATGCTGTAGGGGCGTGCTTTGTAAATGTGGATAGCGAGACCAGAAAGACAATGGAACAGAGTAGAGCTCTTCAGGAAGCTCTGTCTGCGGCTGAACAGGCAAATAAGGCCAAGACAACTTTCCTGTCGAATATGAGTCATGAGATTCGTACACCGATGAATGCCATCATAGGCCTTAACAGTATCATTCTGAATGATCTTGATATAAGCGATAAAGTACGTGAACATTCTGAAAAGATCGGAACCAGTGCACATCATCTGCTGGGAATCATTAATGATATTCTCGATATGTCCAGGATTGAATCCGGAAGGATGGTTATAAGAAAAGAGGAATTTTCAT
>CAMOCO010000061.1 GCA_946610715.1 uncultured Clostridia bacterium
TAACAGCAGTAATAACAATAACAGCAGTAATAACAATAACAGCAATAACAACAATAACGAATATGAAAAATACTGCTATATGTGCAAGCGTTCCGAATCCCAGGCCGGTAAAATGATCAACCTTGCGGGTGTCAATGTTTGTACCGACTGTATAAACAAAACACTTAATCAGATCAACAATAACCCGTTCACCATCCTTGGAAATATGCCGGGAATTGACAACCTTAATATGATCTTCCCGAACATGGATATACCGAATTCCCAGAAGGTGAAAAAACGTCAGCCCAAGGCCGGTGCCGAAGAAAAAAATGATGAATCTGTAGAAGAAAACGAGAATAAGATAAAATCCATCAAAGATCTTCCTGCTCCTCATAAGATAAAGCATATGCTGGATCTGGATGTGGTAGGTCAGGAACATGCAAAAAAGGTCATTTCAGTTGCAGTTTACAACCACTATAAACGTGTATTCTCCGAGGAAAAAGCATCCAAAAACGCTCCGGATGATCTCGATCATGTTGAGATTGAAAAATCCAACATGCTGATGATCGGACCTACCGGATGCGGTAAGACTTATCTGGTAAAAACCATAGCAAAAATACTGGATGTCCCCCTCGCTATTACAGATGCCACTTCTCTGACAGAAGCCGGGTATATCGGTGATGATGTAGAAAGCGTATTATCGAAGCTGCTGGCAGCTGCGGATAATGATGTGGAACGTGCTGAGCATGGAATAGTTTTCATAGATGAGATAGATAAGATTGCCAAAAAGCAGGAACAGCGGTCACGGGACGTCAGCGGTGAGGCTGTACAGCAAGGACTTCTGAAACTTCTTGAAGGTTCTGAGGTTGAGGTACCTGTAGGTTCCGGAAGTAAAAATGCCATGACACCTACCACTATGATGGATACCACGAATATTCTGTTTATCTGCGGCGGTGCTTTTCCCGATCTGGAAACAATTGTAAAAGAACGACTTGCTTCGCAGTCATCAATGGGCTTCGGTGCCCCTCTTCGTTCAGAGCTGGATAAGGATAACAGCATTCTATCCAAGGTAACAACAGAGGACCTTCGTACCTTCGGAATGATTCCGGAATTCATCGGACGTCTTCCGGTTATCTACTCACTGGACGCACTTGATAAAGATATGTATGTCCGTATACTTAAGGAGCCCAGAAATGCCATCATCAAGCAATATCAGAAGCTGCTCAGGCTTGACGAAGTAAAACTGGAATTTGATGATTCAGCATATGAAGCTATAGCAGAAAAGGCAGCCGAGAGAAAGACCGGTGCCAGAGCGCTTAGATCAATTATGGAGGAATTCATGCTTGATATCATGTATATGGTCCCCCGTGATGATACAATCGGCTCTGTTATAATAACCGGAGATTATGTAAAAGGAACAGGCTCACCCATAATAAAGCTTCGGGGTGCAGAGTAAAAAAAACCGCAGGACAACCTGCGGTTTTTCTATATATATTTATAACAAAGCAAATCCTAGTAATTGAAAGAACCTTCCTGACCATCAGCAGTAAAGTAAACCATATTGTTCTCCGGCTGATAATATACATTGAGTTCCTTGATTGACTTCTTGCCTGAAACTTCAACAGCCTTAGCAACGATATCATCTGTATTTACATTACCGTTCTGATACTGAACAAAAAGGTTAGCCTTAACTTCTGCTTTCTTTGCAGGAGCTGCCTTCTTTGCAGCCGGCTTCTTAGCAGGCTCAGCCTTCTTTACTTCTGCTTTCTTTGCAGGTGCTTTCTTTGCAGGCTCAGCTTTCTTTGCAGGTGCCTTCTTTGCAGGCTCTGCCTTCTTTACTTCTGCTTTCTTTGCAGGCTCAGCTTTCTTTACTTCTGCCTTCTTAGCAGGCTCAGCCTTCTTTACTTCTGCCTTCTTAGCAGGCTCAGCCTTCTTTACTTCTGCCTTCTTTGCAGGAGCTGCTTTCTTTACTTCTTCTACCTTAACCTCAGCCTTAGCATCAGCCTTCTTAGCTGCTGCAGCCTTCTCAGCGAGATCCTTTACACTTGCCTTCTTAACTGCCATTTTTAATTCCTCCATTTTAAAAACTAAAAATTCTACAATGTTGCTTTTTACATGTGATGCTTAAAACTTTTTTTTACGAAATGCATTTTAATATTTATTTAACACTTTTGCAATAGATGATATCAAATTTCTCCATATTATATAAATAATCTGTCTATTTAAGATTTCTTTTGTTCAAACCTCACATCATTCAAAACTAACACTGTATCCTAAAGCAGAGAATTGAAGTGCCGCTATAAGACTCTCCGTCTCTTCGGGAAATACATATTCCGAATCCAGCTGATCTACCATCGTCCATCCAACCGAGAGAATCCCTTGATCAAACCCCGAAAACTTTTTGGGACAAAGCTCGATAAATTCATCCTCGGAAATCTCATTATCCTCAGCGTCATAATATATATTTTCGACACTGTCTTCCCCATCCGTGGACATATAGCTTGATCCTATAACTTCAGCAGAAAGGTTTCCGTTTTTTAATGAAACCGAATATACATAATTGTAGGCTTCTCCGGCTGATATTTTCACCATGTCATTGAAAATATAGTATTTCTCCCCGGTATCCTTATTGCAGTAAACATCAGCAAGCTCGACTGTTACGTCCGGTTCCGAATCGCCCTGCTCATATTCAGTTTTAACAGGCTCAAGCCCGGTAAAGTTTTCATCAACCTCATAGTAATAAGCATTGGTAAAGTTTCCGGTACCACCTACCGAAGCTGACACAACCTCGAGTCTGCCGTTCCCGTCCAGATCAGTAACTGCATATACCCATTGATCGAGCTCATCAATTTTCCACTCTGCAGAATTTTCAGCAATCAACTTAAGCTGATCATCCAGATTCTCAATCTGAGAAAGATTATAAATTTCCCCGGGTTCATCTTCTGTTATTTCTGCTGTTATTTCTTCTGTTATTTCTTCAGTTATTTCCTCAGTGACTTCTTCTGTGACTTCTTCTGTAACTCCTTCTGTATAATTTTCTGTTACCTCCGATGTCAATTCAGCTACAGTTTCGGTATCAGTCAGGGCTTCACTACCGGTCTCTTCCTTTCCCGAACAGCCGGAAAATGAAAACATCATGATTAAACATAATAACGTTAATTTTTTCATTAATAATCACCTTTTTCCCAGTTATCCAAAAACTCTTTCAGAATGTTTCTCTCCTTTTCAATAAGTCTTTTATCCTGTGACGTAAGTGCAAGCTCGAACTTTCTTACATGATCTTCAATTATTTCTCTGTCCATTCCCAGACTTTCTTCATAGAGTCTCTCGCATCTGAGAAGGATAAGTTTATTTTCTTCCTGATCTCTTGGATGAATCTTGAGATAAGAAAGCTCCTTAAATCTCTCCTCAATCTCTTCATCCGTCATCTCTGTATATTGTCCCTTGATAATCTGTCTGACCTTCTTTCCTGTTGAAACAACTGTTATCTCTACCTCAAGAATAGAATTTATATCATAGGTATATGTAACATCAACAGGTTCCTCTCCAGCCTTAGCTTTCGGCACATCGATGGTGAGCTTACCGATAAGCAGATTATTTCTGGACATTCTGCTCTCACCCTGGAGTACTTCAATATCTATTTTTGTCTGATCGTCTCTTACTGTGTAGAACCTTTCGGTGCGGCTTGCAGGGATAATGGTATTTCTCTCGATAATAGGGCAAAAATGTCCCGACTCCCTGTGATTGCCGCCAAGATCAACAGATACATCAGTTCCAAGTGTGAAAGGACAAACATCCGTGAGTACAACTTCCCTGATGGAATCTTTTCTTTCCTTCATCGCTCCCTGTATGGCCGCTCCGAGAGCAACGGCTTCATCAGGATTAATGCTGGTATCCGGGAATCTCTTGAAAAGCTTTCTGACAAAGCTTCTTACACCCGGAAGTCTTGTGGCTCCGCCCACCAGTACGATCTTATCAATATCGCTGAGTTTGAGTTTTGCATCGGAAAGAACCCTCTTTACCGGAATACGGATTCTCTCATATATATCCTCACAAGCCTTATCATACTCATCTACGGTTATTGCTGTCTCTACAATCCTGTCACCGATCTTGCATTTCATAGTTACGGTATCCTTGTCGGAGAATTCTTTCTTGCACTGCTCCGCCTGTCTGTATACCATTTTGAGTTCTTTATAATCCAGACTGTTTTTATCAATATCCTTATTCTTATCAAAGAAAATGTCCGCAACAATCTCAGTAAAATCTTCTCCGCCCAGGAAATTGTCTCCGGCAACCGCTCTTACCTCGATAATCGGCGGAAAGAAATCAAGTATGGATACATCCAGTGTTCCTCCGCCCAGATCAAACACAAGATTCTTTGCAGGGCTGTTATCATTGTAAAGTCCATATGCAATGGCTGCCGCGGTAGGTTCACTGATTATTCTTTCGACCTTAAGTCCCGCCAGCTCGCCGGCTCTCTTTGTAGCCTTTCTTCTCATATCATTGAAGTATGCAGGAACGGAAATAACCGCCTCAGTCACCTCTTCTCCAAGAAATGTCTCGGCGTCCTCCTTCAGGGATCTAAGTACAAAGCTGGAAAGCTCTTCAGCTGTAAAGCTTTTATCTCCAAGCTCAAACTTTTTATCCGAGCCCATACTTCTCTTAAATACAGAGGCACTGGACTTAGGATAAAGCTGCATACGTTCCACCGCAGTCTTTCCCACAAATATATTATCTTCTTCATCGATGCTCACAACTGAAGGAGTAAGCACCTCGCCAAATCTGTTAGGTATAACCTTAGGTCCGTCATTTGTATAATATGCGACCAGACTATTGGTTGTACCCAGATCAATTCCTATTATCAATTTTTACCTCCGGTCAAAAACTTCAGTGACATAAATACTTCACTGTCATCTATACCTCTATCTGCTGCCTTTCTATAATACTCCAAAGCTCCGGGAATGTCATTCTCAAATTCACATATTTTTGCTGCAGACAGAAATGCCTCATAGCAGGCAGGATGTCTGCAAAAATTGCATCGCATTGCCTCGGCGGTTTCATTTGCCAGCCGGATAGCTTCATCTTTTTCCCCCAGAAAATAAAGTATCATAGCATATCCTTTTTTTCGATATGCCGAATTCTTGGGATATTTCAAATAGTTTTCTTTCGACCCGGATATTTTAACAAAACACTCGATGGCATCCCGGGCAACTCCCATAGCTCTCTCTTTCTTTCCGATTCTGTACGCCGCCTCTCCAAGTTCTATACAAACGTCAATATATACGGAAAGGGTATTATAATCTTTTATGGATTTATAGGATCCGAAATATGACAAACATCTTTCCAGTATCTTATATGCTTTCTTAAATTCTCTCTTATTATACAGATAAATCTCAGCATATCTTTTTAACATATAAGCCGCAACATTTCTGTTACGAAGATCCATCGCACCTATTCCGCCCAGATTAAGCAGTCTGTGTGAATCAATACAGTGCTTTATTGTTTTATTTAAAAACTTCTCCGCTTCAGCAAAATTCCCCTGATACAGCCTTACTGTATATATATTGTCATAAGCTTCAAGTATATTATTGTGATACCACTCATTATCCGTCTCTTTCAGCTTACTCATATATATGAAAGCGACCTGCTCGTATTCCTGAACAGCTTCATCAAATCTTTTTGCCTTCTTAAAAGCAAGAGCCCTTCTGAATCTTATGGCAACATTTTCACCGAATTTATCAAGTATTTCTCCGAATACACTTATGGCTTCGTTATACTTGCCCTGCATTTCATAACATCTTGCAAGATTATTATAAAGATTCGGCAGGACATTTTCGGAAGGCACATCTTTCATAGCTTCAATGCCCTTTAGAAAACTGTCTTCGGAATTCTTATACTCCTTCAGCATCATATAAGCATAGCCACGGGCGTTATATGCATAATAGTTCGTGGGATCCTTCTCAAGTGCCACATTACAGTCTTCTACTACCTTTTCAAATTCATATCCGGATGAATAAAGCAGCGCTCTCTCAACAAAGTAATAATCGTCGTCATCATTTTCCAGCTGTTTACATGCATGCTCCACAGCCTGCTCGTATTTTTCAGGATATTCCGTGTCATCATATATATCCGCATATAATCTGGCCAGCTTATTATGAACTCCTCTGTGCTTTGGATTCAGCTTCAGTGCCTTATTCAGGTATTCTTCCGCCTGCTGATATTTATTCTTGTTATAGAGACACGCTCCAAGTGAATAATTGAGACTCGCATCATCCGGGATTTTGTCAACTGCCTGTCTGTAGCACTGTTCCGTAGATTCATCTTTCACATCCAGATAATGACCGTAAGCCAGATATAAATCCCTAAGACAGTCTTTCAGTTCAAACAGATCTTCATCGTCTGTCTGACTGTACAGTCTTTCATAGATTTCGCCGGCCTCCTTCAGCCTATTTTCAGCCATATAAATCTCTGCCCTGAGAAGATCCAGGGAATTACTCTCCACCCCGGCGTCACTGGCTTTTTTCAGGACATCTTTTGCATCTTCATATTGTTCATATATAATGAATACCTTTGCGGGATAATAATATCCTCTGACATATAACGGCGCATGCTGTGATATAAGATGATAATCATCGATTACCAGCTGGGCATCTCTCATATAAAATGCAGTTTCCTGTCTGTGTATATAAAAAGTGATAGTATATTTATTTTCAGCTATAAGATCATTCCATATTTCCATAGCGTTTGGATAATCTTTGATTTCATGATAGATCATTCCAAGAGTTTCTTTATAATATGGAATATCCGACATCTCCTTCTCTGTCTCTATGGATTTACGGATCAGTTTTATTCCTTCCTCCACCTCACCGGTTTTATACTTTGCGGACCCCAAAAGATAATAACAATATCCGTGTCTCTTAATCTTTTTAAGATCGGAATCCGTTACCGAGTCAGGATCCATATTTTTTCTTTCTTCTATTCTGTTAAGTGCCATGTTCCATTTTTCGAGATAAGGTATGGCCTCCCGGTATTTGTCATCTCTTGTATAACATCTTCCGAGAAGATTATTGTAATCCGAAAAGCTTTCATCATCTTCTTCCGGCTCAGGAAGGCTTTTCAGTGCCTTATAGGTTTCCTCTCTTCTGTCGCATCTGAAAAGACCCCATGCCAGATCAATCCCTGTTTTAATATCATCCGGATTTTCAGACAACTTCTCTTTATAGTGGTCAACCAGCTTACCATTGACATAAGGAAGCAGTATATTCGCATCCGAACTGTTGGGATCCAGCTCGAATATTCTGAGCAGCTTCTCATTTGCCTCAGCATATTCTTTCTTTATACAGAGATAAAAAATCTCCGCACGGAGTGCCAGATTGAAATCCGGCAATTCGGAAAGAACATCACTTATCATCTCTCCCACCTTATTCAGATAAGGATATTCCGTTTCATTTCCATCCTCAAATATATGCTTAACTATGATATAGCAGGCATTTGACTTTAGATAGCTATCTGCCAGTTCTTCCATTTTTCCTTCAATAATCTGCTGTGCAAGATACTTTGCGGAATTGAAGTCTCCCATAAAATCAAGCAGCCTGATCTGAGCAGACATTTCAATCGGATGCCATATGTCACTTTCCATAAGTATTCGGGTTTTTGAATACAGCTCGTCCTTAAAAATGTTGATATCTTCTTCGATAGGTGAATCTGTCCGGCGCGAATTGATGATAGTTACAATATCTTCTATGCAGGGAAGGACCCCCAGGGCTTCCTTCAGATAACTGTCAATGGCACAGACATAATCCGTCACCTTATATTCAACTTTTTTTTCGGGAATCCCGGGTATGATAATACTTTTTTCATGCAGGAAATTATCTATATAATCTCTTGGCACAATTCTTTTATAATCAATAAAATCTTCGTATTCTATATGATGGCAGACATAATCAATAAATGTATTCTGAAACTTTTCCTTAAGTGCAGCGGCTTCATTTTTAATGATAAATGTTTCATCTGCAAGAACAAATACATCATGAGGCAGATAGAATCTGTCCAGAAGGACTTTCAGAAATTCATCTCTGGCAGTGTCCGCCGTATCAAGATCGGTACATATAGGATTATTGAAAAGTTCTTTCCAGCATTCTATATCTGTTCTTTTTTCCAGATCATCATATATCTCTATAATCCCATTTACGAATTCTTCAAAGCCGGGTTCCACATCCAATGGAGGCGTATCTTCACTATCTTCTTCGGGATTTTCAGCTAAACTGATTGCCAGCTCATAAGCTTCCCGGAGCTGTTTAAATCCTTCGGGATCATCTTCCGGATTTACGGTAACGACCTTAGTTCTGTAGGCAGCGACAATAGCGTCTTTATCTTTTGTTTCTTCTATTTCAAGTATCTTCCAGATCAACTTTTTATCCATCACCGCTCCTCCGCTTACCTATTTTGTTTGCCTTTCATACGTCACTTGCACAGATCACAGACCTTTCATCGAAAGTCCTATCCTGTTTTTCGGGATATCTATACTGATTATCTTTACATCAACTACATCCCCGACACTGACTACATCCAGTGGATGTTTTACAAATTTTTTATCACTGAGCTGCGAGATATGAACCAGTCCGTCCTGATGTACTCCGATATCGACAAATGCTCCGAAATCAATTACATTTCTTACCGTTCCTTTAAGTACCATTCCCACTTCCAGATCCTTTATATCCAGAACGTCGCTTCTGAGAATCGGCTTCGGCATATCCAGTCTCGGATCGCGGCTCGGTTTAGCCAGTTCGTGAATTATATCATCCAGTGTCATCATACCGATACCCAGATTCTGAGACAGCTGCTTCTTTTGATCCTGAGAGATTTCGGTGAACTTTTCTTCACTCTTGTTTGCAAAATCAACTACCGCTGCAGCTGCACTGTAACTTTCGGGATGCACTGCAGTATCATCCAGTGGATTCTTTCCTCCGTGGATTCTGAGAAATCCTGCGCACTGCTCAAATGCCTTTGCTCCCAGCTTAGGAACCTTAAGGAGTTCCTTTCTCTCACTGAACTTACCGTTCTCTTCTCTATAGGTTACAATATTCTTTGCAATGGTCTTATTTATTCCGGAAATATATGTGAGCAGTGAAGCGGATGCGGTATTCAGGTCTACTCCCACACTGTTTACACAATCTTCCACAACATTCGACAGCGACTCACCCAGTTTCTTCTGATTCATGTCGTGCTGATATTGTCCCACGCCGATTGATTTTGGATCTATCTTAACCAGTTCCGCCAGAGGATCCTGTACTCTTCTTGCTATGGAAATAGCTGATCTCTGTCCCACATCAAATTCAGGAAACTCATCTGTTGCAAGTGCACTTGCGGAATATACCGATGCGCCTGCTTCATTTGTTATAACATATTCAACCTTTTCAGGTATTTCCTTCAGTATTTCAACTATTATCTGCTCCGACTCTCTTGATGCGGTTCCGTTCCCCACGGAGATAAGAGAAATGTTATATTTCTTTATGAATTTTTTCACAGTCTCTTTTGCATTTCTGATCTTCTCCGGAGTTGTAGGCGCGGTAGGATATACCACAACCGTATCAAGTACTTTTCCCGTTTCATCAACCACTGCCAGCTTACATCCGGTTCTGAATGCCGGATCCCAGCCGAGAACCACTTTCCCTGCAATCGGAGGCTGCATAAGGAGCTGTGACAGATTTTTACCGAATACCTTGATAGCTCCGTCCTCTGCATCCTCTGTAAGCATATTCCTGATCTCACGCTCGATAGATGGAGCGATCAGCCTGTCATATGCATCCTTTATTGTATTTCTAAGTATCTCTGCTGTATCTGACTTTTCATTTGTTATTATTTTATTTTCCAGATAAGAGGTTATATCCTCCTCCGGTGCCTCAACCGTTACAGTAAGGAATTTTTCTTTTTCGCCTCTGTTAATGGCAAGTGTTTTATAGCCCGTCATCTTCGAAACCGGTTCACGGAATTCATAATAGTTTTCATATACAGACTTTTCCTCGGCATCCTTGGCGACAGATACAATACTTCCCTTCTTAATGGTCAGATCACGTATATATGTTCTGTAATCCGCATCATCTGCTATATTCTCGGCAATTATATCCGATGCGCCGGAAATTGCATCTTCCGGTGAAGCTACCCCCTTCTCTTCCGAAACGTATGCCGCAGCCTCCTCTAAAATGCTCTTCTTACTGATCTGCATATAGATAAGATTTGCCAGAGGTTCAAGGCCCGCTTCCCTGGCAATAGATGCTCTGGTTCTTCTCTTGGGCTTATAAGGTCTGTAAATATCCTCCAGCCCCACCATGGTTTCTGCTGCATCTATCTGCTTCCTCAATTCATCCGTCATCTTGCCCTGCTCCTCAATACTGGCAATAACGGTTGCCTTTCTGTCTTC
>CAMOCO010000062.1 GCA_946610715.1 uncultured Clostridia bacterium
GTCATGCTGAGGAGCTTGATAAGATAAAGACTTCTGCTGCATATAAAGACGGACTGATAGTGGATGTGGGAGAACTTACCGATAAAAAAGAAAAAATCATTTATTCAGATAATTATGAAATGAAGAGATTTCTTGTGCCTTATACACAGGATGAAATATATAACGTAAAGCTACATACGTAAAAGAGGTGTGATATGAAAGAACAAGTACTTAAAATATTGCAGAAAAATTCAAGATTATCAAATGCTGATATTGCCGCTATGACGGGGATGGAAGAAAAGGAAGTTGAAGCGATAATAAAAGAGCTTGAAGAAAAGAAAATCATCAACGGTTATCAGGCAATTGTAAACTGGGAGAAATATGATGAAGATAAAGTGACGGCACTTATCGGAGTTAAGATATCACCTGTAAGAGGACAGGGCTTTGACCGGATTGCAGAGAGAATCAGCAGATTCGAAGAGGTTGATTCTGTACTTCTGATCTCGGGTTCATCATCAGATCTGATACTTACGATTGAAGGAAACTCCATGAAAGAGATTTCCCAGTTCGTTTATGATAAGATTGCACCTATGGAATCAGTAGTTTCGACTGCAACATATTTTGTAATGAAAAAATATAAGGACCATAAGATACTTTTCACTGAAGAGCAGGGTGTAGATGAAAGAATACAGGTGATGCCATGAGATCATGTAATTCAGTAGCTGAAAATATAAAGCCGTCAGGTATCAGAAAATTTTTTGATATTGTAAGTGAAATGCCTGATGCAATTTCACTTGGTGTAGGAGAACCGGATTTTGATACGCCGTGGCATGTAAGAGATGAAGGAATATATGCTCTTGAGAAGGGCCGGACATTTTATACATCTAATTCAGGCCTTGCAGAGCTTAGAGCTGAGATATGCTCCTGGTACAAAAGGTATGAAGTGAACTATAATGCCAAGAGCCAGTGCCTTATTACCGTAGGTGGAAGTGAAGGTATAGATCTTGCACTGAGAGCACTTATAAATCCGGGAGATGAAGTTATCATACCGGAACCATGCTATGTATCATATGTTCCGTGTGTGAGTCTTACCGGAGGAAAACCGGTCACCATAAATCTGAAGAATGAAAACAGCTTTAAGCTTACGGAAGAGGAGCTGAGGGCTGCAATTACCGATAAAACCAAGATGCTTATTTTATCTTATCCGAATAATCCTACAGGCGCTATTATGACAAAGGAAGATCTGATCCCGATAGCAAAAGTATGTATCGAAAATGATCTCTATGTTATATCAGATGAGATATATTCAGAGCTTACTTACGGCGGTCAGCCTCATGCAACCATAGCCGCACTTCCGGGTATGGCTGAGAGAACCATTATCGTCAATGGATTTTCAAAGGCTTATGCGATGACAGGATGGAGACTCGGATATGTGCTTGCACCGGAAAAAATAGCGGGACTCATGACAAAGATTCATCAGTTTGCCATAATGTGTGCTCCGACAACAAGCCAGTATGCGGCTGTTGAAGCAATCAGAAACGGTGATAAGGATATTGCTGAAATGAGGGAATCCTATGATGAGAGAAGAAAGTTCCTTATGAAGCAGCTTGAAGAGATGGATATGCCGGCATTTGAGCCTCTGGGAGCCTTCTATATATTCCCATGTATCAAAAAATATGGTATGACATCCGATGAATTTGCCACAGAGCTCCTGAAGAAGGAGAAGCTGGCAGTGGTTCCGGGCACAGCCTTTGGCGACTGCGGAGAAGGCTTCCTGAGAATCTCATATGCGTACTCCATAGTTCAGCTCAGAGAAGCTATGGGACGTATTAAGCATTTTATAGAGAATCTGTAACTGAGCATTTAAAATTAAATTATAACTGATTCTTGTTTATAAGAATTTCAGTCTGACCGGTATGAGAAGGTTCCTGTGCAGCTTTGGTGAGTGTGAAGACAAACTTGGATCCCTCACCTTCTGTAGAGGAAACTTCGATGGTCTCATTATGGGCCTTGATAATTTCTTTGGTAATGGCAAGTCCGAGTCCGGTACCCTGCTTATCTTTACCTCTTGAAGAATCACCCTTGTAGAATCTGGTCCATATCTTTCTTTGGGTATTTTCATCCATTCCGATACCCTCATCTTTAACTGTAATATACAGCTTATCATTTGTCTCATGTATCGAGACATAGATATTTTTCCCCTCAGGGGTAAATTTAATAGCATTATCTATCAGATTATATACAACCTGCTGGATTTTAGTCTTATCTGCGGTGACTATAGTATTTTCCGCGTGGTTGTTCAGATAGATTGCGAGCCCTTTATCTATGCACTTTATTTCAAAGGTATTGAGGGTCGATTTTATGATATCTATAAAATCAAAATCGCTCATCTTAAGATATGGGCCATATATCTCAAGATGATTGAGGTCAAGTAATCCCTGAGTCAGTTTAGTCAGCCGCTGGGTCTCGTCAAGAACGATATTAAGGTATCTCTCCTGTTTTTCCGGAGGGATTGTTCCGTCAATCATGGCTTGAACATATCCTCTTATGGATGTGAGAGGAGATCTGAAATCGTGTGAAATATTGGAAATGAAATCATGCCGGTATTGTTCAAGCTTGGATAATTCACTTGCCATATATTCCATGGAATCAGCAAGCTGCCCCAATTCATCCTTTGATTTGATTCCCGTATCAACATCAAAATTACCTTCCGAATACTCTCTTGCAACACCGGAAAGACGCTTGATAGGTCTTATGATCTTTCTTGATACGATTGCGATAAATGAAAAGGCAATTACGATAATAACAAGGCAGGGGATAAATGAAATGCCGTAAATATTGGCCATCATAGTATTTATCTGGTTGGTTGAAGTATGAAGGATAATGGCACCTGCGGGAGATGACTCACCCTCTGCTCCGGAAAGAGATATATATTTGATCGGTACATTTACGGTAATAACGTCGGAATTGAATATCCCGAAAAAATTTCCGATCATCGAAAAGCTCTCATTAATATTATAGGTTTTGTAAATCTGATAAATACTTTTCGGGATTTCGGAAACAATAGGAGCGTATAGTCCGTCATCATCATTTGTATTGCCGGATTTGGTTGATTTTTCCGTAGTTTTAGAAGCTGTATTTTCTGTAGTTTTTTCGGTTCCGGTAATATTGGAAGAATTAATCTGACGATTTGACATAGCTCTGATGACACCGATTGAATCTACATACCAGATATCAGCCTTAAGCATGCTGGAATAATAATCAAGCATTGTAGACATATCCTGATCGGAAAGGTCTCCTGCAAGGTAGCCGGTAAGCGACTGTGAAGCTATAAGCTGAGCTTCATTGGTCAGCGTATCAATACGCTCGGAAATGAGTGAACGCCTGGCAAAATAAGATATGAAAAATATCAGAAATCCAAAGGATATGATAAGGATCACAAGGAAAACCAGATATATCCTGTCAAATAACGAGTGCTGCATCATATACCTCACTTAACTTCAAATTTGTAACCGATTCGCCATACTGTAGAAATGCCCCAGTTATAGTCTCCGGTCAATTTCTCTCTGAGTCTTTTTATGTGTACGTCAACTGTACGTGTATCACCCATAAAATCATAACCCCAAAGCTGATTTAGAAGCTGGTCACGGGTAAATACCTGATTTGGTCTGGAAGCAAGGAAATACAAAAGCTCTAATTCCTTAGGCGGCATTTCAATATTTTTACCATCGAGGGTAACAGTGTAATTTGAAATGTTGACAATGAGGTGAGGATATTCAATATAATCACCTGTATGTTCAAAATCTGCGGGCTGTTCTTCTTCTGCTGATGCATTTTCCGATTTGGAAGTTCCGGAACGCCTGAGTACTGCGTGCACTCTGGCAACTAGCTCATTGGAATCGAAAGGCTTGATGATATAGTCGTCCGCACCCATTTTAAGACCTAAAACCTTATCGAAGACCTCGCCCTTGGCAGACAGGATTATAATGGGAGTATCCCTTGTTTTTCTGATACGCTGGCATACTTCGTAACCGTCTATTCCCGGGAGCATGAGGTCAAGGAGTATAAGATCCGGATCATAAACCTCTACAAGCTGAAGTGCTTCTTCTCCGTTTGCGGCAGTTTCGGTATCGAAACATTCCTTTGTAAGATAGAGAGATATAAGCTCGGCAATATTTTCATCGTCATCTACTATAAGTATTTTTGGATTTTTCATTATAATTCCCCCTGTATTTAAAATGAAACAATAGTAACGCCGGAATCGCCTTCGCCAAATTCACCTGATCTGAAAGAAGCTACTGCAGTATGCTTTTTCAGATAAGTATGGATTGCCTGACGGAGAGCGCCGGTTCCTTTTCCATGTATAATTGTAACGCTTGTAGCATGTGACATAAGAGCTTCATCAAGGAATTTGTCTATTCTGGATAAAGCCTCATCGACTGTCAGGCCAAGCACATTTATCTCGGGCTTAAAATTAATTGCTCTTGCCATGCCGCCGGATGTAGATAGAATTGGTTCCGAATCGGGCTTGTTGTCGGCAGGTTTTCCTTTCCAGACGAGATCACTTGCCGGGAGCCTTGACTTTATGGCACCTATCTGTACATTTATCTTACCCTTTGAGTCGGCACCTGACAGAACCACACCTTCGCTGTCAAAGCTGATAACATATACGTTGTCCCCGGGTGAGAAGTCCTCAGGACGCTGATTCGAGGACTGTTTTTTGCCCGGTTTTCTCTTATTAAGAGAATCCCTCTTTTCCCGGAGGCTGGTCCTGTGTTTTTCCATTTCCCTGGTGTCGGCAGCAGCGGGATTCTGTTTCCATTTATTGATGTCGCGTATTGCACTGTCGGCAGCTTCCTTGGCATCATCAAGAATTTTATGAGCTTCTTCTCTGGCTTTACTGAGAATATCTTCCCTTTTTTTGGAAAGGTTCTCTTCTTTGGATGAAAGGGATGATTTGAGCTTCTCTATCTCTGCTTTATAGGCTGCGATATTTTCTCTGTCGCGCTCAATCTCTCTCTGATTTTGTTCCAGAGTTTCTATAATCTGTTCCATCCTGACAGCTTCACTGTTGATATTTTCTCTGGCTGTATCGATGATGTGATCGCTTAGCCCAAGCTTCCTTGCTATAGCAAATGCATTTGAGCTTCCGGGAATACCTATCATCAACTTATATGTCGGTCGAAGTGTTGTCATATCAAACTCACATGAAGCATTTTCAACGCCGTCTGTTCCGATGGCATAGGTTTTAAGCTCGGTATAATGAGTCGTCGCCATGATATATGCACCCAGGTCTTTCAAATGTGAGAGGATGGAAATGGCGAGTGCGGCGCCTTCGGAAGGATCCGTACCACCTCCGGGTTCGTCAAACAGGCATAAGCTGTCCGCATCCGAATGATCGACTATATAAACGATATTACTCATGTGAGATGAAAAGGTGGATAGATTCTGCTCGATACTCTGCTCATCTCCGATATCGGCAAAGACATCCCTGAAGATTTTCAGGCTGCTTCCTTCGGCTGCGGGAATGTGCAGACCTGACTGCCCCATAAGAGTAAGAAGTCCGAGGGTTTTAAGTGATACAGTCTTACCACCTGTATTCGGTCCTGTGATTATCAGAAGCCTGTAGCTTTCCCCCAGGCGTATGTCTACGGGAACGGCAGTCTTACGGTTTAGGAGTGGGTGAACGGCTGATTTCAGATTGATAATCCCGTCCCTGCTGAATATGGGCTCACTGGCGCGGAGTGACTTGGCAAAACGGGCTTTTGCGAAGATAAAGTCCAGCTCAGTGAGAATCCTGTAATCTTCAACTATTTCATAGACTGCACTTCCGGCCATTATAGAAAGATTTGCCAGAATTTTTTCGATTTCTGCCTTTTCCTCTATATCCAGCTCCTGAATTTCGTTATTCATATTTACAGCTTCCATAGGTTCTATGAAAAATGTTGAACCGGAAGAAGATCTGTCATGAATCATACCGGGAAATGAATTTCTGTATTCTACCTTTACGGGAATACAATATCTCCCGTTACGTATGGTAATAATCGCATCCATAAGCTTGGTGCGGTTGTTTTCCGATTTTACGATCTTATCCAGGAGATTGTGGAGCTTTGAATTCAGTTCGGTCTTACGACGCCTGATGCTTTTCAGACCGGACGAAGCATCATCTGCGATATCTTCAGAAGATAGGATGCATCGTCTTATCTCTCCGGAAATATCCCTGAGAGGGGATAAAAATGAAAAGAGCTCGGAAAGTGAATCACCTGTATTTTCGGAAGAATCCGAAGGAGCACCATAATCCCTTACAGTATCGGCAGTTTCCAGCAGGGATGCTATGTCCAGAAGTTCTTCGGCAGTAAGAGCGGATTTTATCTCCAGCATTTTTGCAGATCCGCGTATATCTCTGATTCCGGCAAAAGAGCAGGAACCCTGTTTTTCAAGCCGGATAAAGGCATCTCTGGTATTTTGCTGTAAAAGCTCGATTGCAGGCCGGTCCGTTAAAGGCTTCAGCTTAAGACATTTTCTCTTGGCGCCTGCTGAAGAAGCATATGTTGCCAGCATTTCCAGTATTTTATTATATTCAAGAACGCGAAGTGTCCGTTTGTTCAAGATGAGTACTCCTTGATGATGTATATTGGTTACCATTTAACTATTCAAAATATTATATCATATAATACTTTGAATATGCTATAATGAAGCGAAAAATCGAAATAGAAATGAGGATAGAATATTGAAGTATATCAATACTTTTCAGGAAGGCAATCAGATATCGGATATTTATTTTTGCAAGCAGAAGGTGCAGGCAACCACAAAGGCGGGAAAGTCTTATTACAGCCTTATACTTCAGGATAAAACCGGTACCATTGATGCTAAAGTATGGGAACTGAGTAACGCAATAGAACATTTTGAAGCAAAAGATTTTATTCGCGTTGAGGCGAGGATTACCAGTTTCAACAATGCTCTGCAGATGAATGTTTCAAGAGTCAGAAAAGCAGATGCGAATGAATATATGCTTTCCGACTATATGCAGTGCTCGGATTACGATATTGATGAAATGATGACTGAACTTAGAAAAATCATTGACAGTGTGGAAAATGAATATCTGAGGAAACTTCTTGACGAGTTTTTCAGTGATCAGACATTTGTCAATAAATTTAAAGTTCACAGTGCCGCAAAGTCTATACATCATGGCTTTGTGGGTGGGCTGCTGCAGCACACTCTGAGTGTCACAAAAATATGCAAATTCTATGCGGCTCATTATCCCAATCTGAACAGAGATTTACTTATATCTGCGGCTATATGTCATGATATTGGAAAAGTAGATGAGTTATCAGAGTTCCCTATGAATGATTATACGGACGACGGTAACCTTATGGGTCATATTGTAATCGGAGCCATGATGGTCAGGGATAAGGTAAGAAAGCTCAGAAGTGAAGGGATAAACTTCCCTGAAACTCTTGAAAAGGAACTTGAACACTGCATTCTTGCGCATCATGGAGAACTGGAATACGGTTCACCCAAAAAGCCTGCTCTTATAGAAGCGCTTGCACTTAGTATGGCAGATAATACGGATGCGAAGATCGAAACATTTACTGAGATATTAAGGGATGCAGGTGAAAATAACGACTGGTTGGGCTTTAATCGTCAATTTGATGCAAACGTCAGAAAAACCCTATCATAATTAACCCCAAAGGCAGTGTCATAATTAAATTAAAAAGCAGTTGACAAGAAAGAGATTATATTGGATAATACGATTTAGTGCGATAAAGCATTAAAGCATTAACGTGTTAAAGGAGCGAAAAAAATGGCAATCAAGATTATTATGCTCGTATTATTCTTTGCGGTAATGATGGGCGTAGGCGTTTACTCAAGAAATAAGGCGAAGAATGTAAATGATTATGTTCTGGGCGGAAGAACCGTGGGCCCATGGATTTCAGCATTTGCATTTGGAACCTCATATTTTTCATCTGTAGTATTTATAGGTTATGCAGGACAGTTTGGTTGGAAGTACGGACTTTCATCCACCTGGATCGGTATAGGAAATGCACTTATCGGAAGTCTTCTTGCATGGCTGATTCTCGGTAGAAGAACAAGAGTTATGACTCAGAAACTTGATGCCAAAACCATGCCGGAGTATTTCGGAAAGAGGTTTGATTCACAGTCACTCAGAATTGTGGGATCGATAATAGCATTTATCTTTCTCGTACCGTACACAGCCGGTGTTTATAATGGTCTCTCAAGATTGTTTGGAATGGCATTTAATATAGATTACAGAATATGCGTTATAGTTATGGCACTTCTTACCGGTGCTTATGTTGTAATCGGCGGATATATGGCAACTGCACTAAATGACTTTATACAGGGTATCATTATGCTGATCGGAATCTGTGCCGTTATAGGTTCGGTACTTGCCGGACAGGGAGGATTCTTAAATGCCGTTAAAGAGCTTTCCATGATTCCTGCGGATGCAGCTGTTACGACTTCAGCACTTTCGGAAAGCCAGGGACTTTTCGCCAGCTTTTTCGGACCGGATCCGCTGAATCTTCTCGGAGTAGTTATTCTTACATCACTCGGTACCTGGGGACTTCCGCAGATGGTTCATAAGTTTTATGCTATTAAAGACGAAAAGGCTGTTAAGACGGGAACGGTTGTTTCAACATTTTTTGCGTTTATCATAGCGGGCGGATGCTATTTCCTTGGTGGATTTGGTAGACTTTTTGCCGGTTATTCTGAAATTTATAAGCCTGACGGAACTGTTGCATTTGACTCGATTGTACCAACAATGCTTTCAACACTTCCGGATCTACTTATCGGAATAGTGGTAGTGCTTGTTTTCTCGGCATCCATGTCAACACTTTCTTCACTGGTTCTTACGTCGAGTTCTACACTTACACTTGATCTTATAAAGCCTGTTTTGAAAAAGGATATGAAGGAAAAAACACAGCTCAGACTTATGCAGATTCTGGTTATGTGCTTTATAATCCTTTCAGTGGTTATTGCATTTAATCCACCGATGTTTATCGCTCAGCTCATGGGAGTCTCATGGGGAGCACTTGCAGGTGCCTTTCTTGCTCCGTTTATGTATGGACTTTATAGCAAAAAGATCACGAAGGCTTCCGTATGGGCAAGTTATATTGTGGGAGTTGGATTTACTGTCCTGAATCTTTTTGTTCCGATAATAAAGTCCCCAATCAATGCAGGTGCCGCTACGATGATAGCAGGTCTTATCATTGTACCTATTGTGAGTCTTATCACTCCAAAACCGGATAAGCAGAAGATTGACGAAATCTTTACATGTTATGATGAAACAGTTATAGTTCATAAGACGCAAAGTCTTGAAGAATAGAATTAATTTGAGTATAATAACTGCAGGTGCGAAAATGGTGCCTGCAGTTATATTTTTATGAAGGGGAGAAGAATATGAACCAAAAGAAACCATTTAGTTTTACAGAACCGGCTAATATTATTATGCTTGTTGCTATTGTTGTAACAGTTGTCGGGGAGTTTTTACCATTCTATAAGATTCCGCTGGCTGGTCTGAACATGAACTATGTATATAATACATATTTAGGTCAATCCAGTGCTGCTGATGGAATAATTGCATTAGTATTTTGTGCAGTGGCACTTTTGTTTGTTTTTCTGCAGAAGCCGATTGTTGTAATGATAATGGGTGCTCTTAATCTGGGTCTTTATGCATTTACTGCATCAAATATTAGTAACGAGCTTGGAAGTGAGTATGCATCATTTGTTGAAAAAGGACCCGGTATCGCAGTATATATCATCGGTTCAATTGCTATCATTGGTGGAGCAGTATTGAAGCTTGTAACAAAGATTCAGCAGCGTCCGGCTGCAGTAGGACAATATGGCGGAGCGCAGTTCGGAGGTCAGCCGGGATATAATCCGCAGTACGGCCAGCCGCAGCAGTATGGCCAGCCACAGCAGGGATACGGCCAGCCGCAGCAGGGATACGGTCAGCCACAGCAGGGATACGGTCAGCCGCAGCAGGGATACGGCCAGCCACAGCAGGGATACGATCAGTACGGTCAGCAGCCATATGGTGGCCAGCAGAATTATAATCAGCAAAATCCATATAACGGATAATAAAAAAAGTGCTTGCATTTTATTAATCAATATAATATAATTCAGTTTGCGCTGTGAAAAACAGACAAACTGAATATTGGGGTATCGCCAAATGGTAAGGCAACGGACTCTGACTCCGTCATTTTCTAGGTTCGAATCCTAGTACCCCAGTC
>CAMOCO010000063.1 GCA_946610715.1 uncultured Clostridia bacterium
AGGACATTTTATTATTCTTCCGGAAGTTCGTCAATAAGTTTTTCTATTAGTTTCTTCTTCATGAACACATCATATCCCAGCATGAATATAGCTGACATCTTGTTCAGATATCCGTCTTCATCCCGAGGCAGCTTTTTGTCAACAATCTGCTCTGACTTAATGATGCTTGCCTCTGTATTAAAATACTGCATCTTTTCCATCGAGAATATGGAATCATAAAACCCGGACATTTTTTCAATATCAAAGTCGTCTTCGATCATCGGTCCGAGAATCCTTCTTATGTCACTGATGGATACAACATTTTTAAGATAGTAAATATATATCAGAAGTATAAGATGCTTCTTTGAGTATCTTTTTTTCTCGGGAGGCGGAAGCAGCTTATTCTTGGTATAGTTATTGATCATGGTTTTAGTGAGAGTTTTCTCATCCTCATTTCTGGTATTGCTGCCCAGATGCTTATCCATAAAATGCGTAAGCTGATCCATATAGAGTTCGATGCCGGGAATTTCATCAGGCGAGATAAAATCCATACGGATTGCTTCCCTGATTCTTTTTTTCAGTTCCTGATATTCCTTATCCGTTCTCTCCATTCTCAGTTTCCTCATCCGTATCCATGTAGTCGGGATCAACTGTAAGTATCACCCTTTCTACCCTGTTTTTATTTATGGTACTGACCTTGATGGTAGCCGCCTTATAAACAACCGAATCTCCTTCATCCGGCAGTCTGTCAAGCTGTTCTATGACAAAGCCTCCGACCGAATCATAATCATCCGATCTGAAGTCCGTTCCTATAGCATCATTCAGATCGTCCAGTTTAACAGCCGCATCAATGTCATATACATTTTCCCCGATATTCTTTATCAGCTCATCTTCGCTGGTATCATATTCATCACGTATATCGCCGACTATTTCCTCTATCAGATCTTCCATGGTTATTAAGCCTGCGGTGATTCCGTATTCATCAAGCACAATGCACATAGTCGCCGATGAAGTCTTCATATCCGCAAATATCTGCGCCGTTCTCTGATACTCATAGACGAATACCGGCTTACGCATCACTTTATCCACCGAGAAGCTTTCCTTTCCGTACTTTTCCCGGTACACTACCATATCCTTTATATGAAGGATGCCTATAATCTTATCTCTGGAGTCTTCATATACCGGCATTCTTGAATAACCTTCTTCCTCCAGTATATGCATGATCTCATCATATCCCGTGTTTATTTCAACACATACCATATCGGCTCTCGGAATCATTACATCCTTTGAAAGAGCGTCACCGAAATCCACCACATTGGTTATCATCTTCTGCTCTTCGGGTTCGATAACCCCTTCTTCACTGCTTACATCAACTACAGCAAGAAGTTCTCCTTCCGTCATCTGGTTGGGATTCTTATCGGGATCTATTCCGAGCAGAAAAAATATCCCCCGGGAAATGATATTGAGAATCCATATAACCGGCGTAAGAATTACCATAAGGACTGAAATCGGAGTTGCAAAGAACATAGATAGCCGGACATTATAAAGAACCGCAAGAGATTTGGGTGTTATCTCGCCGAGTATAAGAATAATGAATGTAAGTATACCCGTGGCAAGCCCTATCCATCCGCTGCCGAAAATATTTGTGGCAAATACTGTAGTAAGCGCTGAGGCAGACAGATTAACGATATTATTTCCGATTAGTATTGTGGTAAGAAGCTTGGTCGAATCCTCTTTCATTTTAATTATCCGGGAAGCCTTCTTGGAACGTCTGCCACCTTCTTCAAGCATTGCCCTCAGCTTATTCTGGCTGACAGTTGTAAGGGCAGTTTCGGCAGCAGAAAAGAATCCTGATAAAATGATCAGAATTATAAGTACGATCATCTGCATCACGGCACTGGGGTCCATACTCTACTCCTTCTCCTTTTTAATCCCAAGGCGTTCAAAAATGTAATCATAGCTCTTATTTCCGTATCCCATGGATCTGTTGACGCGGCTTATGGTAGCCGTTGATGCCCCGGTTTCCTTTGCTATTTCTATATAGGTTTTCCCCTGATACAGAAGCTTTGCGACTCTGAGTCTGTCCGCAATTGACAGAACCTCATTCGTAGTACATATATCTTCAAAAAACTGATAGAACTCTTCCTTGGATTCGAGTGTTCCTATTGCATCAAAGAACTCTTCCACCGCATCCGTTTTTATGGTTTTTGCCATTATTTATCCCCCGTTTTTGGCTCCTTATGAACCCATACTGAAACCCCACAGCGATTTACATAGAATTCGCCGCAACCTTCATCATCAATCTTTATATTATATTTCGCATTTCCAAGCACATCGGAAAAGTGCTGTCCTGCGAATTTACGACCTATATACATCCTCTTGGTTCCGCCCTTACCATCTGACATTACAACCGCAAGTCCGGAATCACTGTGTTCCTCATCACCTTCTCTGGTCCATCCGATGCAGTCCGGATCATCAAAATAATCATGCTGTTCCCCATATGCCTTGGTCTTACGAAGTTTCATCAGCTTATCAAGCATTGTCTTAGAGCCCTTGATCTTGTCATGAGGAATTCCGTAATAGTCCCCATAGAATACACATGGATAACCTTCACGTCTCAGAAGGATCAAAGAATATGCCAGCGGTTTGAACCATTCCTCAACAAATGCCTCAAGTGCCTGTCCCGGCTGAGTATCATGATTATCCACGAAAGTTACAGCCTTCATCGGATTTCTGCTTACAAGGCTTCCGTCAAATATTCTTCTGAGATCATATGCGCCATGCGCCTCTGCACAGTGGTAAAAATTATAATGAAGCGGAACATCAAAGAGTGAAGCCTCTGAGTTAATCTCACCCAGATAAGATGTGAGCTGCATTACATCCCCATGCCAATACTCACCGACCGTGAATAGTTCTCTTCCTGTCAATTCCCTGATCCTCATCAGGAAATCTCTGTAGAAGCGGGAAGGTATATGCTTTACGGCATCGAGTCTGAAGCCGTCTACACCCGTAGTCTTGATGTACCATACTGCCCACCTGACCAGTTCTTCGAAAACCTCAGGATTATTAAAATCTATATCTGCTCCCATGAGATAATCATAATTACCGTTCTCAGTGGTATCAACCTCATCATTCCACTCTTTTCCGGTAAATTTAAATATAGCCTTCTCATAAGAATCCTGATCCCAGTCTATTCCGTCAAAATGTGTCCAGTTCCATGTAAAATCGGAATACTTTTTCTTTCTTCCCGGAAATGTGAACTTGGTCCAGGCTCCGATAATCTTATCCTCACCTATCATCTGGTATCTGTTATTCTCATTGAATTCTTTTGCAGATACCTGCTCAACCTCATCCGCACCAAGCTTATGGTTCAGAACAACATCAGCATAGACATTTATATTATTCTTCTGAAGTGTTTTTATTGCTTTGATATATTCATCCTTGGTACCGTACTTGGTTCTGACGGATCCTTTCTGGTCGAATTCTCCCAGATCGTATAGATCATATGCTGAATATCCCACATCCTCGGCACCTGCCGCTCCCTTATATGCCGGAGGAAGCCATAGAGAAGTTACGCCGCAGCCCGCAAGACGTTTCGCCTCCTTTGCGGCCTTATTCCATAGTGATCCGTCCGCCTCAAGATACCATTCAAAAAACTGCATCATAATTCCGTTATCTATCATCTTTTAATCCCCTTCATCTTTCGGAAAGCGGTATATATTCCGCATCATTTGCAACCGACATATATGCAGGCCTTATTATCTTGCCTGCTGAAGTAAGTTCTTCAATACGGTGAGCGCTCCACCCTGCTATTCTCGCGATAGCAAAAAGCGGTGTAATGAACTCATCCGGTATATTCAGCATATTATATGCAAAGCCGCTGTAAAAATCTATATTCGGACTGACAGGTTTATACATTTTACGTTCTGACCTCATAAGGTCAGGCGCAATCCTGGCAACAAGATGGTAAAGCTTTGCCTCATCCTGTCTGCCCTTTTCTTCAGCCAGCTCCATGGTATATTTTTCAAGTATCTCCGCTCTCGGATCGGAAATGGTATAAACAGCATGTCCCATTCCATAGATGAGACCGGTGCCGTCAAAAGCTTCCTTTCTAAGTATTTTGAGAAGGTATGCTCCCACCTCATCCTCATCATTCCAGTCGCGCACCTCTTTCTTTATCTCTTCAAACATCTTCATAACCTTAAGGTTTGCGCCGCCGTGCTTAGGTCCCTTCAGCGAACAAAGAGAGGCGGCAACCGACGAATAAGTATCCGTGCCCGAGGATGTAACAACATGGGTCGTGAATGTAGAGTTATTTCCTCCGCCGTGTTCCGCATGAAGGACCAGGATAATATCAAGTATTCTTGCCTCAAGCTCCGTAAACTTTTTATCCTGACGGAGTATCCTGAGTATATTCTCCGCACTTGACAGTTCAGGCTTGGGATTATGGATATACAGCCCCCGCCTCATAAATATATGCCTGTATGAAAGATATGAATATGCCGCAATCATGGGAAGTACGGCGATAAGTTTAATGCTCTGCCTGAGTACGTTGGGAATGGCCAGATCGTCCGGTCTTTTATCATATGCATTAAGAGCCAGCACATCACTTGCCATTGTGATCATTACATCCTTGTTCGGTGACTTTAAGATCACATCTTCCAAAAAATCATTCGGCAGCCTTCTGAAATAAGAAAGCAGTCTCCTGAATTTTTCCAGCTCCGCCGTATCCGGCAGACTCCCGAAAAGAAGAAGATATATAGTTTCCTCAAATCCAAATCTTCCGTCTGCCGTAAAACCTTCCACAAGTTTTTTTACGTCAATGCCACGATACTTCAGTTCTCCCGGAATCGGAACCGGAACTCCGTCTTCAATCCTTGAACCGTTGACTGTGGATATCTCGGTAAGTCCCGTAAGGACACCTTTTCCGTTCTGTTCCCTTAATCCTCTTTTTACATGATATACATCATAAAGCCTGGGATCTATTGAATTATCATTTTCACAAAGTTCTGACAGCCTGTGTATTTCCCTTGCTGCATCACCCTGACTTAAATAAGACATTACTGTTATCATCCTTTCCTGTCAAATACAGATGCTATATAATTGTAATCAATCTTCTTAAGTGTCTCGAGAGTTGCGCATATTTTGTCCGCAACGCACACATATATTGCCTCTCTCCTTGCTGGAACCCTGGTAATATTCAGCGGAAACATATGACAAAATATTATTTTCTGTTCCAACTCATTTATACCGAATTCCCTTATGGCATTTTCCCTGGCACACCTGGCATGAGTATATCCATGTACCTGTCTGCCTTTCACCTCCGGATCATGCCAGTCATACATATAAAAATCATGCAGGAGTCCGCCTCTTACAATGCTTTTTATATTAGGGCGTTTTCCGGATCTGAGAGCCAGATATACAGCTACATATGTTACTGCAATGGAATGCTCATAAGTGGAAACGTTTCCGTGCTGACAGAAATCCTTTTCAATCTGAAATCTACTATCAGACAGAATGTCTCCGCCATATCTTTTAATTATTTTCAGAATTTTTTTGTTCTTTCCGATTTTAATCATATCTACAGCTGAATCACCTTTTGAATGTCGATCAGTTTTCTCTTCTGCCCTTCAACGGCATTTTCCGACTTTACGATTATTATCTTAAGAATACCGTCTTTTAGTTGTGCTGTCACATCTTTTTCATGGACTCCGTCACCCACAATAAAGGTTCTTCTTATCTCTCCCGTGACTCTTTCTCTCATGAGATAATGAGTTTCCGTATCCTTTTTCTCAATTTCTTCATTTCTCTCAGCTATAATGGTCAGCCTGCCATCATCAAGCTGAGCCGTGATATTCTCTCTGCTGTAACCCGGGAGTTCTATCTCTATCAAAAGCTGACCGTTCTTTTCTCTCATGTCAGCTCTCATAACTCCGGACATGAAATCATTTGTAACATCCCGCATTTTAATACCCCCTCGTAATATGTATTTTTGCCGGACCCGGACGTCCGGCATTTTTAATCAGTTAATCAGATTGTCAAGTGTTTCTCTGATAGCCTTGATAAAGTTTTCTGTATTAAGAGCAGTTACATTTTCCAGTTCAGTGATAAGCGCAAGGTCTTTTGTCATCTTTCCGCTTTCAATGGTTCCGAGAGTTGCCTGCTCCAGCTTTCCGGCAAATTCTATAAGTGCATCATTTTTATCCAGCTCGCCGCGTTTTCTGAGAGCTCCCGTCCAGGCAAATATAGTCGCTACCGGATTAGTTGATGTCTCTTCTCCTGCCAGATGCTTGTAATAATGTCTCTGAACCGTACCGTGTGCTGCTTCATACTCATAATACCCCTTGGGTGAAACAAGTACGGAGGTCATCATGGCAAGTGAACCAAAGGCTGATGAGAGCATATCACTCATTACATCACCGTCATAATTCTTGCATGCCCAGATAAATCCGCCCTTTGATTTCATCACACGCGCAACTGCATCATCTATAAGAGTATAGAAATATGTAATTCCCGCCTCTTCGAATTTTTCTTTATATTCTTTATCATATATTTCCTGGAAAATATCCTTAAAGGTATGGTCATACTGCTTTGAAATGGTATCTTTTGTCGCAAACCATATTTCCTGCTTTGTATCCAGTGCATAATTGAAGCAGCTTCTCGCAAAGCTTGCAATGGATTCATTCAGGTTATGCATTCCCTGAACAATACCCGGCTCTTTAAACTCATGCACAAGTACAGACTGTGTAGTTCCGTCCTCTGCTGTATATACAAGTTCAACCTTTCCGGCTCCCGGAATTTTCATCTCGCTTGCTTTATATACATCACCGTAAGCATGTCTTGCGATTGTGATAGGTTTCTCCCAATTGCGTACACATGGTGTGATTCCCTTCACCTGAATCGGTGCACGGAATACCGTTCCGTCAAGAATAGCTCTGATGGTACCGTTGGGACTCTTCCACATCTCCTTAAGATTATATTCTTCAACACGCTGTGCATTAGGCGTAATGGTTGCACATTTAACCGCTACCCCATATTTTTCGGTAGCATAAGAAGCATCCTTCGTAACCTGGTCATCTGTCTCATTTCTGTGCTCGAGACCAAGATCATAATACTCAGTATTCAGCTCAACATATGGGCTGAGCAGTTCATCCTTGATCATCTTCCAGAGAATGCGTGTCATCTCGTCTCCGTCCATTTCAACAAGCGGTGTTGTCATTTTAATCTTTTCCATAATATTCCTCCTATATTCTGCCAAAGGTACGACCTGTGGTAACTTATTATTCTGCTCCGATAGAATCCAGGTATTCTGAAATTACCTGCGTTTCGCCGTTTTCCGAAAGAGGTGGCGCTATATGCTTTGCCGCAGCTTTTACTTCTTCCCGTGCACTGCCTATGGCATAGCTTTCCGAGGCCGCCTCAAGCATTCCGATATCATTCAGGTTATCGCCGAACACCATAGTCTCTTCAGGCGAAATGCCGAGATGCTCCTGAAGCTTTCTGAGAGAACTTCCTTTATCAGCTCCGTGACATACTATATCCATCCACATGGTTCCCGCAGAAGCTATAAGGAACTTTTCCTTCCACTTCGGAACAAACTCTCTCTTTACAGCCTCCTCACAATCACCGGTTCTGTATATCGACATCTTTGCTATATCATCAGTGATATGTGATTCAAAATCACCGGTAACCTTAACATTGAACTTATATGAATCTCTAAGCCAGTAAAACATCTCACCTTCATCTTCGCAATAAGCCCATTCCCTGCCGCAGAGCATTATATCACTTCTGGGTATTTTCTTTGCATCCCTGACCATTTCCCAGAGATCCTCTTTTTCTATCACATTCATGGAAAGCACATTTTTATAATCCCTCAATATACTTCCATTATCTGTAATATAATAAATATCTTCAGCAACAGGACTGAAGAGTCTGTACATGCTGGCGAACTGTCTCCCGCTGGCTCCGCAGAATATAATTCCGTTACGCTTCATTCTACGGATTACATCCATCATTCTCGGATCGATCTTATCTGTCCCGTCCGGAACAAGAGTTCCGTCTATATCACTTGCAATAAGTTTTATCATATTTCACTCCACTACAAAATATAATTACCGTGTTTTCTCTCTGTAAACCACTTTAACAGTATAACAGATTAAAGTGCTAAATTCTATCCCCTCATCATACATAACCGAGCATTCCCCGTACCGACACTTCTCCACTTCTTATACTCTGCATCTTTCCGTACCGGTTTTCTACGATCAAGTCCCCTGTTTCGGTAATACCTCTTGCAAAATAGGGATTATCTGCAAATTCTCCGTTTGCCGCGGTGAGTACTACTTCCTTATCTTTACTTATCATCAGCCTGTTATATCTGTCAGACACAAATGAAAGACTCCCTGCTATTTTATAAGAGATACAATAATCCCGCAGTTTTTCTATCACTCTTCTTATTATGATCTCCCTTTCCGGAAATATGCCCGTCTCAAGATAATAAGAAGTGGCCTTATCTGAAAGTTCCGGCGGAAATGAGTTCTGCCCGGTATTTATGCCTATACCCACGATCAGACTATTCTTATCTGCTTCCGTAACCAGTTCTGTGAGTATACCGCAAAGCTTTTTTCCATTTACCACTACATCATTCGGCCATTTGATTCCGGCATGAAACAGTGTATCTTCAGCCTTTCGTCCCGTCATAACTGATGAAGTATATTCATTTACGGTTTCCGCAACGCTGAGTCCTGCCAAAAGTGTAATGCACGCAGGATTAAAATGTTCCGAGGGCGTGGATACCAGCTCTGTATCCAGATATGACATCCATATACCTGTTCCCGCCGGTGAAGCCCAGCTTCGCCCAAGCCTTCCGCGGCCGGCAGTCTGACATTCAGCTATTATAAGCGCTGTCCCCGTAAAACCTCCTGCCATAAGCTGTTTCGCGATATCATTTGTAGAACCCGTTTCTTCCACCGCAATTATCCGGTCTGTCATTCCGGCATCCGTCAAAATCCGCAGTGCATTTTCATCAATCATTTTCTTCTCCCGAATATGCTGATTTATTATCTCCGGAGTCACCCTCCGGCCCCATACCTATTTCCTCTATAGTTACCTTTTCCATCAGGAAACCATATAAGGTATCGCAGGTAGCTTTCTTAAGTGTAAACGGAATGATGATACTTTCTCCGTTTAATACCATATGTATTATGCTATATGTATTTTCATTCTCGGGAACTATATGATCAAGCTTGGATATTTCAGAATACTGATGTACCTTTTCACCCTTATGATTATTGATCGTAAAATCATCTTCATTAAACACAAAGGAAATGTCATACATTCCGTTACTGAATGAATAGGTGAAGAGATATATTCCATATAGCGCAAATATCACGCAGCAGATAAGTCCTACAACATGTCCCTTCCCATAGCCCATAAAATACGGAACTAAAGGAGACAGACATAAAAGTGTCATTACGATACCCAGAATGCGGTATGTTATGCGTCTTCTTGCCCGCCTCTTAACATTATATCTATATACTCTTGGCTCATTTTCCATAGCGGCTCCTTAATACTAAAATCTGCTTTTACGTCATAAACAAGATTTAATAAACAGCCCGACAACAATTTTTTCTGCTGCCGGGCTTAGTCACTATCCTCTGTATATAATATCGCTTCTGGATGGTCCGTTTGATATCATGGTAATAGGGAAGCCTATCTGCTTCTCAATAAACTCTATATAATTACGGCAGTTTTCCGGAAGATCCTCATATTTCTTTATTCCTCTGATCTCACATTTCCATCCCGGAAGAACCTCATAAACAGGCTTAGCCTTCTTAAGAAGGGTTGTGGTCGGGAAAT
>CAMOCO010000064.1 GCA_946610715.1 uncultured Clostridia bacterium
CGGGATAACAATGCGGCTTTATGATAATGAACAGGCAGGAATGTGCAGTACCAAGACCTGCTGTTCCATGAGAGATATCGATGACGCCAGAAGTGTGGCTGTAAAGCTGGGGTTTCCATATTATGTTGTGAATTTCATGGAAGGTTTCAAAGAAAAGGTAATTGATAAATTTGTAACCACTTATATAGAAGGAGCAACACCAAATCCATGCATTGACTGTAACAGGTATATGAAGTTTGGCGCTCTTGTGGAGAGAGCAAAAGAGTATGGTTGTGAAAAGGTTGTAACGGGACACTATGCCAGGGTTATATTTGATGAGAAAATGAATGAGTATTGTCTTCTCAAATCCATGGATCAATCTAAAGATCAGACATATGTGCTGTATTTTCTGAATCAGCAGCAATTGTCATATCTCTATCTTCCTCTGGGAGAACTGACAAAGGATAAAGTCCGCATGCTTGCAGAAAGGGAAGGACTCATCAATGCTGACAAAGCCGACAGCCAGGATATTTGTTTTGTCCCTGACGGAAATTATGCAAGAGTGATAGAGGAAAGCATAGGAAAAATAATCGGTGAGGGAGATTTTGTTGATAAGCAGGGAAATATTCTTGGTAAGAATAAAGGATATTATCATTATACCATAGGACAGAGAAAAGGCCTGGGAATATCCGCAAAGGAACCTTTATATGTGACGGATATTATTCCGGAAACAAATACCGTAGTTTTAGGCAGCAACGATGATCTGTTTACCCGTAAGGTACAGGCAGCAGGATGGAATTATATAAACAGCTGCGACATGGTTAAAGATGAAATGAAAGTTAGTGCCAAAATCAGATACCGTGCAAAGGAGGCGCCGGGAGTGCTTAGAAAAACCGGTGAAGGAAAGGTTGAAATAATATTTGACGAACCTGTCAGAGCGGTGACACGGGGACAATCGCTTGTTGCTTATGACGGAGACAGAGTAGTCGGGGGAGGAGTCATCTGTTGACCGGCCTTTCAGATACAAGTAATTAAGCTATAAAGTATTTATGAAAAAAGGGGGAGGAGAGTTGATGGAAGAAAATATAAAGATAGGGAGACATATAATCAAATATACCAAGGAGCATGAGTCGGTCTGCAGACATGCTGATTCTGTTCGCGTCGGGCTCTATGACGAGCTGGGAGTTAAGAGAGGACTCCGAGATAAGAACGGAAAGGGTGTACTTACGGGAGTGACTAACATTTCCGAGATTATAGCATCGGATATAGTTGACGGCAAAGTTGTTCCCTGTGACGGACAGCTGTGGTACAGAGGTTATAATGTCATTGATCTTGTAAAGGATTTCGGATTTAAAAGATTCGGATTTGAAGAGATAACATATCTTTTATTATTCGGAGATCTTCCAAATAAAGAACAGCTTGTGGAATTTAAAGACATTCTCGGTTCACTGCGTACACTGCCGAAGAATTTTACAAGGGATATTATCATGAAGGCACCAAGCCGGGACATAATGAATTCCATGACCAAGTCAGTGCTTACACTTGCAGCCTATGATGGAAATGTATCCGATCTCTCTATCCCGAATGTGCTAAGGCAGTGCCTGTCGCTCATCAGTATATTTCCGATGCTGGCAGTGTATGGATATTGTGCATATAATCATTATGAATGTGATGACAGCATGTATATCCACAGACCTGATCCTGATCTTTCAGCGGCGGAAAATCTTCTGAGAATGCTGAGACCCGATAAACAGTACACGAAGCTGGAGGCGCAGGTTCTGGATACAGCACTGGTACTTCATATGGAACATGGCGGTGGTAATAATTCAACATTTACCACGAGAGTTGTTTCCAGTGCGGGTTCAGATACTTATTCAGTTATGGCGGCTGCATTATCATCTCTGAAGGGACCAAAGCATGGCGGGGCAAATCTCAAGGTTATGCAGATGATGGATGATATCAGAGAACATGTGAAGGACTATGATGATCTGGAAGAGCTGGATCACTATCTTACACAGATTGTGGATAAGAAAGCATTTGACAAGGCGGGACTCATCTATGGTATCGGACATGCGGTTTATGCCATCTCCGATCCGAGAGCCAGAGTTTTCAAGAGTTTTGTGGAGAAGCTTGCAAAGGATAAAAACCGTCAGGAAGATTTTAAGCTCTATTCCAATATAGAAAAGCTTGCACCTGAGGTGATCGGACGCAAACGTAAGATATATAAAGGTGTAAGTGCAAATGTGGATTTCTACAGTGGATTTGTATATAACATGCTGAATATCCCTGTAGAGCTTTACACACCAATCTTTGCTATAGCCAGAATTGTCGGCTGGTCTGCACATAGAATTGAGGAACTTATAAATGTTGACAAGATAATCAGACCGGCTTATCAGAGTATTATGCAGGAAAGAGAATATATACCATTTAAGGAAAGAGGATAATAATGAAGAAAAATCCAAGAAAGATAGCATTGATCGGTCTGGCTGCATCAGTGATCTTCGGGGCAGCAGGCTGCAATTCCCAAAGTAACGAGGAATCGGATGTTTATGGTCCGCCTGTGACAATTACGGAGGATGAAAATCAGCTTGAGGATGTCTACGGACCTCCTGTGGATATTGATGAAAACAGTAAAGAAACTGAAGAAGATACCGAATCGAAGGAAGAAAAAACAGAAGAAGTAACAGAGGTTAATGAGGACCGGAATGAAATGGAAACAGTTTACGGTCCGCCACCGGGAGAATAGAATGAAATCAGATTCTGAAATAATCAGATGGATGTTAATATGCACCATAATCGGATTAGCTGTTATTCTTTTTAACAGAATTACAGGTAATCCATTTGTCCCGTTGGAATATGTAATACTCATAACCACGTGGGGAATCAGTTTGTCTAACAGAGTAGTTGCAACAAGGATCAAAAGACTATTTATGGTCCTTGTTGGGCTGCTCTTATTTCATTGGTACATCAAAGAGATAAAGTATAATGCTTTTAAAGGCGAGCCGGGATTTAACGCCAGGATATATTTCTGGTATCTGTATTATCTGCCGTTAATTGCAATTCCTGTAGTTTCATATCTTATTTCGGATTGTGTCAGTATAAGGAGCGGACAAAAGATAGTCAGAAGGAAGAGGGGAGTATATATAGTTTCGCTGGCATTGTTTTTAATGGTTCTTACCAACAATCTTCATGAGTTTGTATTTGTTTTTGATGGCCCGATAAATGAAACCAGGTATTCTTATAATGTGGGTTATTATATGATACTTATATGGGCAGTGCTGCTGTTTCTAATGACACTTTATAAGCTGATCGTCAAATACAAATATACCACAAAACCTTACCAGGTCATCTTTATATGGATTCCGCTTCTGGTACTGCTTATCTATGTGCTGATTTATATCTGGGGTGAAAATAAAATCTGGTTGAAAGATGTGATTCCTCTTCAGAGCATTTTTTGTATCTGTATAATATGGTTCTGGGAATCCTGTATCCAGACAGGACTTATAAGAAGCAATTATAAATATGACAGGATATTTGAAAAATCCTCCATCACTGCGGAAATCTCAGATGAAAAGGGAAAAGTATACTATAAAGCCGGAAATTTTGACGGGATGACATTTGACAGAAGTGGAGAAGAATCCACCGGAAAGCTCACATCTGATGGAAGGATCATTCGTGCATCCCGGGTGAAAGGGGGATACGTTTACTGGATAGACGATGTAAGTGAGATTGTAAAAATAGAGGATGATCTGAGGGAAGTAAGAGATCACCTATCCGAAGAAAATGAAATCCTGACGGCGGAAAAAGAGCTGAAGGAGGAGGAACTGAGAATCGTGACCCAGAACAGGGTATATGATCTGATTTCCGAAAAAGTATACCCTCAGATGGCAAAGATAGAAAGTCTGATAGGATTTCTTGAGACAAATGAAAATGACAGACTCCTTGCAGCACTATGTATTCTGACTGTATATATAAAAAGAGTCAGCAACATGCTGCTTCTGGCTGAATCATCAGATACACAGGATATAGGTGAGCTGGAACTGGCAATCCGGGAATCCTGTGAATATATAAAGCTGTATGGAGCAGAATGTGAGACGGTGCTAAATGCAAGGGGGCGTGTGCCAAATGAACAGCTGATAAAAATGTATGATGAGTTTGAACAGCTGATAGAACAAAAAATAGACACCCTCAGATCGGTTAAGGTGGAGTTGACGGGAGAGTTCGGAGAAGGAGGTGATATGGCATGACAACCTTCGGTGAACTGAATCCTCAAGCTGCATCAATCATTATTTCCATAGTTCTCCTGCTTGTGGTAATTGCCACATTTATGTTCATTATAAGTATAACGGAAAAGATGGGGAAGAGATATGTGATAGTCGGCGGAGGCATTTTACTGTTTGAATATTTCGGATATTTTGCACTTTATAAAGGCTATTATAAGATAGGCACCAAGTATTTTCCGTTTATATTTTATGTCGTGGAAAATACACCGGCAATGCTGATCATTCTGTTGACAGCCGGTATCGAAGTATTTGTAGTGCTGTGGAGCATATCATTCTTTAGCTGGAACAAAAAACATATAACACTTACCTCGGTAAAGGATGCCATAAATGATATGGAAGCCGGAATTGTATGTTCAAATGAAATAGGCGTTCCGGTTATGGTCAATCTGAATATGGAAAAAATGTCAGAGTATATCACCGGGAAACCGATTATGAATGCCAATGTTTTCTGGGATGATCTGAAAAACAATAATCTTATTCAGGGCTGCGAAGTTATGGATCAGGGAGATAACCTTATATTGAAGGTACCTTCAAAGAGAGTATTTAAAATAACCAGAAGACCGATTGAGGTTGACGGGACGAAGCTTAATGAACTTTTTATCACTGAGATTACGGCGCTTTATAAAGCCACTGCTCAGCTTCATGAGGAAAACAGCAGACTTCAAAGAATGAATGACAGAATGAGAAACCTGAATGATACAATTACCCGTGTCACTATTGAAAAAGAAATACTCAGTCTGAAGATAAAAGTTCATGACAATATAGGCAAGATACTACTGGCGGCCAAGAGATTCTTCGTTTCCCGTGAAGGGAAAATCAGTGATATAGTTAATATGTGGAGAGAAAGTGCCAGACTTATTGCGGCAAATGATGATCCGTTAAAAAGGGATGAGTACGGTCTGATGTTCAAAACTGCCAGAGATGTTGGGGTAAATATTAAGGTTACGGGAATGCTTCCCCAGGATCAGTCGCGTAAGCGGATTGTAGCAACTGCAATGCATGAATGTATTACAAATACCATACGTCATGCAGGAGGAGATGAACTTTATATAAATACTTTCTTATCTGATATGGGAAAAAGAGGCAGAAACACTATGGCAGCTGTGTACATGGGACCTATGGTGGTGGAGTTTACCAACAACGGAAATCCGCCTGAAGGAAAGATAGTTTTGTCCGGAGGACTGGATATGCTGAAAAGCATGGTTGAGGATTACGGTGGGGAGATGGTGGTTCAATCTGAACCGGTATTTAAACTGATAATCAGGATGTAACCGAAGTTGGCAGGTTAGCTGTGATTGTAAGAAAAGGAAAAGGGTTTTTGGTATGAAGAATGATAAATACAGAGTGATGATCGTAGATGATCAAAACATTTCCAGACAACTATTTGAGAGCTTTATAAGGGAAGCTGAGGATTTTGAACTTGCATATTCACTGGATACGGCAAAGGTGGCAGATGCATACTGTGCCAGAGGAGGAATTGATATTATCATAATGGATGTAGTAATGGCTGACGGAACCAGTGGTCTGGATGCAGCAACCAGGATAAAAAAATCATATCCTAATATAAAAATAGTCATTGTAACCTCCATGCCGGAAGTGAGCTATATTGAAAGGGCAAAAGCCATCGGAGTCGAAAGCTTCTGGTATAAAGAGGTTGAGAGTGAACCGCTTCTAAGTGTTATCAGAAGGACTATGAACGGTGAGAGGATTTATCCGGAAAAAACCCCGGTGATAGAGCTTGGAATGATAAAGAGTACGGAGCTCACCGAAATGGAGCTGATGGTGCTTCGGGAACTTACTACAGGAGCGGGAAATCAGGAGATCGCGGACAGGCTCATAGTATCGGTAAACACCATCAGGACTCATATCCAGCATATGCTTGACAAAACGGGATTCGCAAACCGGACCGAGCTGGCCATCGAGGCAAGAGTCAGGGGAATCGTTATCTCGGACAGAGGTTAGAAATATCATACAATCGGATTATTTTATAAAAAACATTCTGAGTTATAATTAAAAAAGATATTGATAATAGGGGGTAGGAATATGGGACTTTTTGATGCAAAGTATTGTGATATATGTCATGAAAAGATCAGTCTTCTGGGAAATCGTAAGGTAGAAGACGGTAATGTCTGCAAGAATTGTGCAGCCAAGCTGTCACCATTTATGTCAGGCAGACGCCATACAACACTTGAAGATATAAAAAGACATCTGGAATACAGAGAACAGAATAAGCAGGCTGTAGCTCAGTTTAATCCGACTATGGTGCTTGGAAATACAACAAAAGTTTACATTGATCAGAATAATGGATGCTTTGCGGTAACAAGGGATAAGGATTGGCGTTCAAAAAATCCTGATATTATACCGCTGAACCAGGTATCAAGTGTTAATTGTGATATTCAGGAACATAAGAAAGAACTCTACAGAAAGGATTCTGAGGGTCATAATGTAAGCTACAATCCGAAGCAGTATGAGTATTCATATGAATTCGAGATGGAGATAAATGTTAATTCACCCTATTTTGATGAAATCAAGTTTGAACTTTCTGATTTCAGCAGCAGACCGAAGAATAATTTCGATGCAGTTTATCAGAATCTTCAGATGCAGGCAAATCAGATTCAGCAGGCCCTTATGTCTATGAATGGCGGAATGGGAATGAATCAGATGGGAATGAATCCCATGGCCGGCGGCATGAATAATATGGGAATGAACCAAATGGGTGGTCAGATGGGAATGAACCAAATGGGCGGACAAATGGGAATGAATCCTATGGGCGGACAGATGGGAATGAACCAGATGGGCGGACAAATGGGGATGAACCAGATGGGCGGACAGATGGGGATGAACCAGATGGGTGGACAGATGGGAATGAACCAGATGGGCGGACAGATGGGAATGAACCAGATGGGCGGACAGATGGGAATGAATCAGATGGGTAACCAGATGGGAATGAATCAGATGGGCGGACAAATGGGGATGAACCAGATGGGCGGACAGATGGGAATGAACCAAATGGGCGGTCAGATGAATGGCATGAATCAGATGCAGGCAGGACCATGGATATGTCCTTACTGCGGAACTCAGAATGAAGGAAATGCATGCACAGGTTGTGGTCAGAAAAAACAGTAAACCGGTATAATCAATATAGATTAGAAGGTTAAAGTAACAGGGGCAAAAATGGTTCAGTATCTCAAAAGGGTGCTGAATCATTTTTGAATTAAGACATATTATGATTAGATATTTTACAGTAAGGTGCTTTATGTTATACTGATGATATTAAGGTCAATATTAAAGTAAGGATTAAGGTGTCATTTTGATCGGAGGAAATAAAAATGATCTGTCCATTTTGTAATAGTGAAATACCGAGTAACAGTGAAAGATGTTTTGTATGTGATGCATCTCTCAGACCTCAAGGAACGCCTGATTCTCAAGGAATGTCGAGTTATTATACGGATATGGACAATATAAGACAGCAGGATGAGGGATTGTATAAAGAAATGCGAAAAGAAATGGGTATCAAGGATGTGAAGAAGAATCCCATTTCCAGCGGGCAGAAGGTTGCAGTTGCGGTTATCATTTTTCTGGCAGTACTGCTTACACTTATTTCTCTGGATGTTTTTAAAAAGCTGAGATATAAAATAAGTGGTGCATATGATGAAAGAATAGCTGTAGTTACCCATGTTAATTATATATATACCAGAACCGGAAGATACAGCTACAGAAGAACCGGCCGTAAGGTTGCAACGGATTGTGATGTGGCATATGAATTTAAGGGTGAGATAAGGGAAGGAAATGTCAAAGCCCCGACTAACTGTCAGGTTAATGATACACTGACCATTTATACTGATGTGGAAGGTAATCCATATTATTTTGTACTATCCACGGGGGATGTAACCCAGGTTTCGATTATCTGGACGTTGGCTATAATCCTGACGGTTACAGCCATTAACTGGAACAAGATGCCGAATGCTGACGGGCATCTAAATAAATCCCTGCAATTTTCTTCGGACAGACGCGGCAGACGTTTAATGAGATCCAACGATAAGTGGTGGAGGTATTTTTGATAAACTAATGAATGGTGAGAGCATTTTACTATGAATAAAGAAGAAATAAAAAAAATAAATCTTGATAAAATTGCCAAATATCAGAAGGAGCTGTGCAGCAGTCCAAAGCTGCATCAGCTCTTTCTTGAATTAACACTCAAATGCAACGAGTTCTGTTTTCATTGCGGAAGTGGATGCGGACATGATCTGCCTGATGGTCTGCCGATTGAAAAATATAAGGAAATACTGGATGAGGTGAAGGAAGAATTCGGAACAAGACCGCTTATTGCGGTAACGGGCGGTGAGCCGCTGATGTATAAGGACTTCTTTGAACTGGTAAATTATATTCATGAGCTGGGATTCAAATGGGGAATGACCAGTAATGCAACCCTTATCACAGAGGATGTGGCGAAGAAGCTCTGTGATGCGGGAATGTTCAGCATCTCCGTCAGTATCGATGGACTTCCCGAAACCCACGACAGGTACAGAGGATTTCCGAGAGGCTACGAGCTTGCCATGAGAGGGATAGATAATCTGATCCGTTATCACGGGGCTGATGAGATTATGGTTACAACTGTAGTAAATCATGAGAACATTTCCCAGCTGCCTGAACTCTTTGAAATATTTGATAAGGTGGATATTGATACCTGGAGACTCACGGGAATAGAGCCGATAGGCAGGGCGATGGATCATCCGGAGATGCTTCTGACCCCGGAGGATAACAGGCAGCTGATGAAATTCATAAAAGAAAAAAGAGATGAGAAGCTGCCGGTGACCTATTCCTGCTGTCATTTTCTTGGATTGGAATATGAGGCAGAGGTCAGAAACTGGTATTTTCTTTGCAATGCGGGAATCTATGTCGCCGGCATCATGGAGAATGGTGATGTTGGAGCGTGCCTGGATATTCCGCGAAACGAGAAGACCATACAGGGAAATGTCTATAAAGAAAGATTCACTGACATCTGGAGAAACAGGTTCGAGATATACAGAACATCTCTTGCAGAGCGTAACAGCGACTGTGCGGCCTGTGACATGGCCAAGTGGTGCAGGGGCGGCTCCTATCACAGCTGGGATTACGATGAGGAGAAGCCAAAGGTGTGCATGAAGGGGACATTGTTCGAGTGAAATATAAAATTTGCCAACGGGGACAGGCTTCCAGCCAACGGGGACAGGCTTCTTGCCACGGGGGCTGACCCCGTGGCAAGAAGCCTGTCCCCCGTGGTAAAAAATGAAGG
>CAMOCO010000065.1 GCA_946610715.1 uncultured Clostridia bacterium
GGTATTCCTGAAAGCGGAAACGGTATTCCGGATATTCTTGATGAAGCCCGCTACGAGCTTGACTGGATGCTTAAGATGCAGGATGAAGAATCGGGTGGCGTATATCATAAGGTTACAGGACTTGTTTTCCCTGAAACCGTTAAGCCTGAAGAAGAGACCGAAACTATGTATCTGATGCCTATATCAGCTACAGCCACAGCGGATTTTGCCGCAGTAATGGCAATGGCATCAGTGATTTATAAAGATATTGATCCCGAGTTTACAGAAAAGGCATATGCTGCTGCCGAAAAGGCGTGGGATTATGTTAAGGATATAGATGACAAACGAGGCTTCAAGAACCCGAAAGGTGTAAGTACCGGCGAGTACCCGGACGGAAAGATATGGGATGAAAAATACTGGGCAGCTGCGGAGCTGTATCTTGCCGGAAGAGACGATCTTGAAGGAACTGTTAACAGTTATCTTCAATCTGAAAATATAGAATACGGACTCGGCTGGGCAGATATGGCAAGCTATGCGGATTATGATCTTGCAATCTCAGATAAAGCATCCATGTCATCAAATGCAGCCGCAGAGCTGAAAAAGGATGCGGACGAAATACTTGAAAAAATGGAAAAAAGCGGATATTTTAACGGAGTCGGAACAAAGTATCCGTGGGGAAGTAATATGACAGTGGCTAATCATGCACAGCTTCTCGAAATGACTTACAATGTTACTCAGGACAACATTTATAAAGAGTATGCCAGAAAACAGCTGGATTATCTCTTTGGTGTGAATGCAATGGGATATTGCTTTGTAACAGGTTACGGAACATTCTATCCGGAGCATCCGCATCACAGACCTTCGGAGCTTGCCGATGAACTGATTCCGGGAATGCTGGTGGGAGGACCTGATGTAAACCTTGAAGATCCATATGCGAAGACGGTACTTGAAGGACAGAGCCCCGCAATGTGCTATGTTGATAATGCACAGAGTTATTCAACCAACGAGGTTGCGATTTACTGGAATTCACCGCTTATCTATGTGATCTCGGCAGAAAAGTAAATCAGTAAAATATAAATTACATTCAGAGGATACGGCAGATGTTAAATATAGTACTGCTCGAACCCGAGATACCATATAATACCGGAAATATAGGAAGAACCTGTGTTATAACGGGAACAAGGCTGCATCTTATAAGACCCTATGGTTTCAGGATAAATGATAAGATGATTAAAAGAGCCGGTCTGGATTATTGGGATAAGCTATGGGTTAAGGAGCACGATTCCATAGAAGATTTTTATAATTATGTTGAAGAGGATGTTGCAGATAAGGATCCGGATGTTCAGTCCGGGTCCTGCATTTATTATGCGACTACGAAGGCAAAGCATAAGTATACAGATGTAAAATACCATGATGGCGACTACATAATATTCGGAAAAGAAAGTGCGGGAATTCCCGAGGAAATCCTGATAAAACATCCGGAAGAATGTATCAGGATTCCGATGCTTCCGGAGGAGAGGTCGCTGAATCTGTCCAATAGTGCCGCCATTATTTTATATGAGGCGTTAAGACAGATGGAGTTTAAGGGACTTGAAGAAAGTGGTGAACTCCACAGGCTGAGCTGGTGAGTGAAAAGTTAATTTTTTAATAGCGCTATCAGTTTATTAATGTTAAAATTTAAATAGTACATTTTCGTATAAGAATGAGTACATTCCGTTGATAATGAAGGATAATAGACTGTATGGCACATTATAAGAATGAAGAAAATGATAGTATGATCTGGCGTATTGTTGTTGTATCACTGGCATCTGTAGTGATGGGACTCAACATCAATACGTTTGTTCATGCCGGAGGACTGCTTCCCGGAGGCGCCAGCGGACTTACGCTTCTGATACAGGAGATATTTGTAAAATATCTTTCGATCAAGATTCCGTATACACTGGTAAATCTTCTAATCAATGCGGTGCCGGTATATATCGGATTTAAGTTTGTCGGGAAGAAATTTACGCTTCTTTCATGCTGGTGTATCATTCTTACCGGTGTACTGGCTGATGTTATTCCGGAGCTTCCGGTTACCCATGACACGCTTCTTATCAGTCTGTTTGGAGGACTTATAAACGGTATCGCCATAAGTATGTGCCTTCTTAAAGATGCAACAAGCGGCGGAACAGATTTTATAGCAATCTACCTTTCTGAAAAGAGGGGAGTGGATTCATTTAATGTTTCACTTATGATCAATGCATGTATTCTTTCGATTGCAGGATTATTATTTGGGTGGGATAAGGCACTTTATTCAATAATATTCCAGTATGCATCTACGGTAATGATCAGAATACTTTACCGTAAGTATCAGAAAGCGACATTTTTTATAGTAACAAATAAACCTGTTGAGGTTTGTAACAGAATAGCTGAGGTCAGCAATCATGGAGCGACGATACTGGAGGGAGAGGGCTCCTATGAGCATTGCGAAAGAAATGTTGTATATTCGGTTGTTTCTTCAGCTGAAACCGGGCGGGTTATAAGAGAGGTTGAAAATGTAGATCCGGAAGCATTTGTAAATGTGCTTAAAACTGAGCGTGTAATCGGCAGATTCTACCAGAGACCAAATGATTAGGAAAAGGCAGAGTATGAGAAGGATATTGATAACAAATGATGACGGGATAGATGCAGAGGGAATATATAAGCTGGTAAAGGAATCGGTACATTTCGGTGAGGTATGGGTAATCGCACCCGACAGTCAGAGAAGTACAACATCCCACTGCATCACATTACGCGATCATATAGATATATTTCCCTATGATATGGGCATTTCCGGTGTAAGAGCATTTACCTGCAGCGGAACTCCGGCTGATTGTGTAAGAGTCGGATCCATTGCGGTTATGGATGAGAAGCCGGATATTGTTTTGTCGGGGATAAATTACGGATATAACACGGCTACCGATATGCAGTATTCGGGAACTGCAGGCGCAGCATTTGAAGGAGCATTTCAGGGATACCCGTCCATAGCATTTTCGGAGGGGACAGAGTATCAGGATATTTCATCGAAGTATCTGCATGATATTTTAGATGAATATATCGATATGGAGTTCAGAAAAGGATATATCCTGAACGTGAATTTTCCCGACTGTCCGCTTTCGGAATTTAAGGGGATTCTGAGGGACAGAGCGCTTTCGGAAAGTATGATATATAAAGACGGCTATAAGCTGGTTGAAAAACTGGAGAACGGCGGAAGAAGATACAGGGTTGACGGACAGTACCGTGAGATAGCTGAGGACGGAACAGATTTAAGAGCAGTGTTTGATAATTATATTTCCATCGGATATGTTGCAAATATTTCATAGAGAGGCAGGCATTTTAGTGGACAATACCAGAATCATAAAAACCGAATATTTTGAAAATGCCAGGTATGCCATGATAGAAAGTGACAGGACCGAGAAGGATAATATCGAAAAGCTGGAGATGGCATTTCTTTATGATGAGACCGGACATAAATATTATCTTAAGGTAACTTTTTGCTCCGGTGAGAAGGATTCGGAATCCGTTACGGAGATTAAGCTGGATATAAGAAATTGTAAGATTAATCATAAACCTGAGAAGAGAATCCATATAATCCGGGATGATATAACGGCCAGAGAATATGTATTCGGAACGATGAATATCAGTGATTATAGTAGACTGGATGCACTGCTTTCTTCATATGTGATAAAGAACAGGAAGCTTGAGGAGAGGAGAAGTAAGGGACTTATGTCAGTACTTCCCTTCAGAAAAAATCCATATGAGAGACTGGACAGGCTGGTGGGGCTTGAACTAATCAAAAAGGATATTAAGGATACGGCAAGCTTTGCACTGGTACAGAAGAAGAGAAGAGAGCTGGGACTGGGAAATGTTCCGCTTTCACTGCACCTGGTTTTTACGGGAAATCCCGGTACGGGGAAAACAACAATTGCCAGAATGCTTGCGGCCATTTATAAGGATATAGGAGTTTTGTCCAAGGGACATCTTGTGGAGGTTGACAGGTCTCAGCTTGTGGCGGGCTATGTGGGTCAGACTGCCATAAAAACTCAGAAGAAGATACAGGAGGCTATGGGCGGAATACTGTTTATCGATGAAGCCTATGCACTGGTGAGCTCAGGAAATGATTTTGGTCAGGAAGCGATCAATACCATCCTTAAAGCTATGGAGGATTACAGAGAAGATCTTATAGTCATTGTGGCAGGCTATCCCGATCTGATGGAGGATTTTATAGAGAGTAATCCCGGACTCAAATCCAGATTCAACAAATATATTAATTTCCCTGATTATAGCGCCAAAGAACTTATTCAGATATTCAGGACCTTCTGCAAGGAATATGATTACTGTCTTGACAGAGAAGCTGAGAAAGAACTTGAAAAGCTTATAAATAAGGTGGAAGAAGAAAAAGGGGATGACTTTGCAAATGCGAGAACCATAAGAAATATATTTGAAAAAGTTGTAACAAACCAGGCCGGAAGAATAGCATTTGAAAATCCGGGCAAGGACGAGCTTACAAGAATAACCGCAGACGATCTGTCCCATTAAATGTACTCATTTTAATTCGTAAGTACAGATAATGGGACACTTTTTTTGTTACCATTATTCCATCAGGAAATGGAGGTAATGGTCATGAATAAAAATGCAGAGAAGGTTATGATGTTTATTGGTTTTGTGCTCTTTTCACTTTTTGCGACACCGGTTGCGGGAGCGGCACTGATACTTGAAAAAGACAGTAATGTATATAAGAAGTCGGTGGGCATAGTTCTCCTTATTATAGGTGTGATACTTTTTATTAAGAAAAACGGTTTTTCTTTTATGTAAAAAATAACTTGCATTACACTTTTCACTATGTTATCATTCAGTGGTTTACTGGTATGGAATCGAGATATAACATAGCTGGATTTTCGGAATCTTCCTAAGGTTATATAGTGTTTCATATACGTTAATACAAAAGGAGAAATAGAGATGAGAGAAGGAATTCATCCGGATTATTATCAGGCAAAGGTTGTCTGCAACTGTGGTAATGAGTTTATAACAGGCTCAACAAAGGAAAGTATCCACGTAGAAATCTGCTCAAAGTGCCATTCATTCTATACAGGCCAGCAGAAAGCATTAAAGGCTCGTGGACGTATTGATAAGTTTAACAAGAAGTATGGTGTTAAGACTGAGGATTAGTTAATCGGAAAAGACATACTACAAGAGCAGATAGGCTGCGTTTTTCGCATGCTTATCTGTTTTTTGCTTTTGAAAGGAACCCTATATGAAAAGAGTTAATATCGGGGGACAGGCAGTGCTGGAGGGAATCATGATGAAAGGTCCCGAATCCTATGCGCTTGCCGTCAGAAAACCTGATAAGGAGATTGATGTTCAGGTTACAAAATATAAATCAATGGGAGAACGGCATAAAGCACTTAATATTCCGGTAATCAGAGGAATAGTGAGCTTTATTGAATCCCTGTATATCGGAATCGGTACACTCATGAAATCCTCGGAATATTTTGAAGAGGAAGAAGAGGATAAAAAAACACAGCAGAAAGAGTCGGAACAGAATAAGCCGGATCAGAAAAAGCAGGAACAGAATAAATCAGGTTCGGATAAGGGGTATATGATACTTACGCTCGTCATCTCCCTTGCTATTGCAATTGGTGTATTTGTGCTTTTACCCGCCGCAGTGGCAAACCTTCTATATAAAGTCACAAATAACAGCATTGTGGTCAATCTGTTTGAAGGTGTTCTGAGACTGGCAATATTCCTCGGATATGTTGCGCTTATTTCTCTTATGGAGGATATAAAGAGGACATTTATGTATCACGGTGCTGAGCATAAGACTATAAACTGTCTTGAAGCCGGTGCTGATCTTACAGTTGAAAATGTACGTAAATATACAAGATTTCATAAGAGATGCGGAACCAGCTTCGTATTTATCGTAATGATAATAAGCGTGATTGTTTTTATGTTTGTAAAAACTGATGTTTTGTGGATCAGACTTTTATCCAGACTGCTTTTGATACCGGGAATAGCAGGTATATCCTATGAGTTCATCAGATATGCGGGAAAACATGATAATGCGTGTTCAACCATATTATCTCAGCCCGGACTCTGGGTTCAGAGGCTTACTACAAAGGAACCTGATGACAGCATGATAGAGGTTGCCATCAAGTCCGTTGAAGCAGTAATTGACTGGCGTGAATATGTAGATTGTGTAAGAAATAATTCCTTTGAAAAATGATAATAGATGAATTGATTAAAACCGGAACGAAAAAGCTGAGTAATGCCGGCATAGATAATTTTTCAGGTGAAGCAAGGGAGATTATGAAATTTATTACAGGCTGCAATGCTTCTGAGTTATTTATGCACGGGGGAGATGCTGCATCGCCGGAGATAATAAATGAATATAATAAGATTATAGAGAGAAGATGTAATCATTATCCGCTTCAGTACATATTCGGTTATACATATTTTATGGGCTATAAATTCCTTTGCAGGGAAAATGTTCTGATTCCGAGATTTGATACAGAGAATCTTGTCGCGACAGCGCTTCGGGAAACAGAAAGCAGGGACAGCCTGACAATAATTGACATGTGCACCGGAACAGGCTGTATAGGATTATCGTACTATCTGGAAAGGCTGAAGACGGGACATAGTGACAGACTGACTCTGGTTGATATATCTGATGATGCCATCGGGCTTTCGGGTGAAAACCTAAAACTTTACAGTGAGATAGAGCCCGGAAATGTAAATATCATTAAGTCAGATCTTTTTACGGAGCTGGAAGAACAAAAGTTTGATGTATTACTTTCCAACCCGCCATATATTCCCACAAAAGACTGCGATACACTGGAGCCGGATGTCAGAGATTATGAGCCGAGACTCGCGTTGGACGGTGATTCAGACGGACTTAGCTTTTACAAGCGTATTATTTCCGGGATGAATTGTCATTTAAATAATGATGCATTCATTTTTATGGAAATCGGTTATGATCAATATAATAGTGTTAAAAAAATAATGATAGACAGTGGATATGAAGACATATCCCTGGTAAAGGACCTGAGTGGTCTGGACAGAGTGATTTCATGCAGAAAGTTTTGTAAGGAGGAAAATCATGTTTGATAAACTGGAAGAGCTGGTTGAGAAGCTGGCACAGATAATGGAAGAACTGTCACAACCGGATGTCGTAAATGATCAGCAGAGGTTTAAAATGCTGATGAAGGAACAGAGTGAGCTTACTCCGGTTGTTGAAAAATATAATGAGTATAAGCAGGCAAAGCAGGATGAAATAGACAGTCTGGCTATTCTGGATGAGGAATCAGACGAAGAAATGAAAGAGCTTGCCAAGGAAGAATTATCCGAGGCAAAAAAAGCAATAGAACGTTGTGAAAATGAACTTAAAGTGCTTCTCCTTCCAAAAGATGCAAATGATGACAAGAATGTTATCGTTGAAATCAGAGCCGGTGTAGGCGGAGAAGAGGCAGCACTTTTTGCCGGCGAACTTTTCAGAATGTATCAGCATTACGCCGATAAAAAAAGATGGCAGGTAGAAATGATCTCCATGGATGATACAGGAATCGGTGGAATCAAGGATGCAACATTTATGATCAAGGGAAAGGGTGCATTCTCAAAGCTTAAATATGAAAGCGGAGTTCACCGTGTGCAGAGAGTACCGGACACCGAGTCGGGTGGAAGAATCCATACATCAGCTGCTTCTGTGGCAATTATGCCTGAGGCAGAAGAAGTGGATGTAACTATAGATGAAAAGGATATCAGAATTGATGTAATGAGAGCGTCAGGTAACGGTGGTCAGTGTGTAAATACTACCGACTCAGCTGTACGTCTTACTCATTATCCTACGGGAATAGTAATTTACAGCCAGACTGAGAAGTCGCAGATACAGAATAAGGCTAAAGCCTTTGCATTGTTAAGAACAAAGCTTTACGATCTCGAACTGCAGAAGGCGCATGATGCTGAGGCATCGGCCAGAAGAAGCCAGATAGGTTCAGGTGACAGATCCGAAAAAGTAAGAACCTATAATTTCCCGCAAGGACGTGTTACGGATCACAGAATCAAGCTGACATCATACAGATTGAATGAAGTTCTTAACGGAGATTTAGATGAATTTATAGATGGACTTACAGCGGCCGACCAGGCTGCGAAACTTGCAAATATGGAGGAAGACAGTTAAGGGGAAAAGTATGAGTGAAGCGGTTATTGAAGTTGAAAAGCTTGTAAAAAGCTATGGAAAGAAAGAGGTCCTTAAGGGCGTCAATATGTGCGTTAATAAGGGGGACATTTACGGCGTTATCGGAAAGAACGGCGCCGGCAAGACTACGTTGTTTAAGATTCTGCTCGGACTATCTAACTATAATTCGGGTAAAGTGTCTTTATTTGGCGGAAAGAATGATAAAGACAATATTATCAACAGAAAGAAGATAGGATTCTTCGTAGGTGCTAATTTTTATGATTATCTCAGTGGAAGAGAGAATCTGAATTATTTTAAGAGACTTAAGGGCATTAATGATAAAAATGAAGTTGACCGTGTTTTGGAGATTGTGGGACTCGATAAGAATGCTGCAGCTTTGCCGGTTAGAAAGTATTCTACGGGAATGAAGCAGAGACTCGGCATCGCAAATGCACTTCTCGGAAAGCCTGAGCTCCTTGTATTTGATGAGCCGACCAACGGACTTGATCCTCAGGGTATCATGGATGTCAGAAATATGATCAAGAAGATAAATGAGGTAGAGGGCATCACGATCATTGTGTCATCGCATATTCTCGGTGAGCTTGAAAATACGGCACACAGATTCGGCATAGTCCATAATGGAGTTGTTATACGTGAACTCTCACCCGAGGATTTCAGAATTCAAAAGAATATTACAGCATTGGAAATCGAAGATAAGGATGTTGAAAAGGCAAAGGAACTCCTTGGACAAAACGGAATTGAAGTTCATGGAGTTTCTCAGGCAAAATCTTCGCTTGAAGATTATTATTTTGATCTTATCGGAGGTGGCGAAAATGCGTAATTGTATAAAAGCGGATATACTTAGAGTTCAAAGAAAAAAACCTCTTTTGATAATGATATTTATATCATTTTGTATCAGTGTTTTGGGAGCGGTCATTATTAAAATGCTTAAGGTTGATCCGGATGCTTATTCAGAAGTTATAGATATCCTGTCCGGCTTTAATTCGCTGTTGATCGGAATCCCTGTGTTCAATGCGGTATTATCGGATGATTTTAAGAGCAAGTCAATGCAGACTGCAATAGGCCATGGCCTGACAAGAAATAAATTGATATTTGCGAGATTTTTTGAAATTGTTATAACTTTAATTGAAGCTTATATCATTTTGTCTATAGCTATGTTTATTACGGGATTAGTTATTGGCACAAAAGGGGATGCATTACTCACAGCTATCGGAAAGAGCTGGATGGATTCCGTTACAGTTCTCTGCTATACGTCAATTGCTATTGTATTTGTATATTGCATGCAGAACGGAACCCTTGGGCTGGTAATGTATATTTTGATGGCGTCAGG
>CAMOCO010000066.1 GCA_946610715.1 uncultured Clostridia bacterium
ACAGATTTGCTAAAAATAAAGGAAATATAAAAAAATAATTATACTATTTAATTCTTTTATGTAACCGGATTTTGTGATAAAATTACTAAGTATGAATATAAGCATATTAAATGAACTGGGTATTGAATATCCCTCAGAACTGAATAATATAATCGAAACTGTGATAAATGAAGCTACTGACTATGTGGGATGCGAATATGAATGTGAGGTATGTGTCAGCATAGTAGATAATGATACAATACATGAGCTGAACCTGTCTGAACGTGGTATAGACAGTCCGACGGATGTACTTTCATTTCCCATGATCGATTATAATATGCCGGCTGATTTCTCAGTAATCGAAGAATCACCTGAACTGTATTTTAATCCGGATTCAGGTGAACTTATGCTGGGTGATATTGTTATTTCATATGAAAGAGCTGCTCAGCAGGCTGAAGAATTCGGACACAGCATCAAGAGGGAGATTGCATTTCTTACAGCTCACAGTATGCTTCATCTGTTTGGTTATGATCATATGACCGAAGATGAACGACTTGAGATGGAAAAAATGCAGGAAGAAATATTAGTGAGGAAAGGATTTACCAGAGATTATGATTAAGAAGAAGCTTTTAGTATTAGGACTCGCATTCATGTTATCACTCGGATCTACAGCATGTGGAAAGAAAGATGAAGCAGGAGAAGATACGAAAAATGCTACAGAAGCATCATATACTATCAATCCCGAGAACACTCCGAAGCTTGAAGGCGATCTTGCTGATGTAGAAGTATCTAAGGACGGAAAGGTCAGAAGTGACCTCACAGGGGAATGGATAGACAAGGATCTTGCAAGAAGAAAGCCTATTGCCTGTACCATTAACAACATTATAGATGCCATGCCACAGTCAAGTGTAGAAAAAGCAGATGTAATATATGAAATGCTTGAGGAAGGCGGTATCACACGTCTACTTTGCATTTTCACAGATTATGATGATCTTGAAAAGATCGGACCTATGAGAAGTGCGCGTTATTACTTCCTCAGAAAAGCGGTTGAGCATCAGGCAGTACTTGTTCACTGGGGAAGAGCCGACAACATTCTTCCGGATTTTGATAATTATCCAGGTGTTGAGCATGTTGATTTTAACTTTGAGGCCGGCGGATTCAGAAGTGATGACAGACCTGCTCCTCATAATGCATATGTATCAGGTGCTACTATCAATAACTGGAGACAGAATCAGGTATTCCAGATCGATAAAAATGAGAATTATAAGAAGATGTTCCATTTTAACAATGAAGATACGGTTCCTGACGGAGAGGATGCAAACAAGATCACAACAGCTTTCAATGAGGGAAGAAAGCCCTGGTTTGAATATGATCCTGAACTTAAGCTGTACAAGAGATTCCAGTATGGCGAGCCTCAGATAGACAAGGAAAGCGGCAATCAGCTCATGTTCAAGAATGTAATTATCATCTTCACATATCATGGTCTTTGCGCAGGAGATAACCCAAGCGGATGGATTGATATTGAGCTTGTAGGCGGCGGTGACGGATATTATGCATCAGACGGAAAGATCATACCGATCAAGTGGAAGAAAGACGGATATACCGATGTTACACAGTATTATACAACTGATGGTGAAAAGCTGACTATTAATCCCGGTAAGACATGGATCACATATCTTCAGGATGATAATAAGGAAGGTTGTATCGTAGAATAATAGCTAAATATGAATGAACAAACAGATTTACATTATGATGTTATAATAATCGGCGCAGGTCCCGCAGGACTTGCTGCAGCAATTGAAAGCTCCCGACGGGGGCTTTCTTGCATTGTACTGGACAGAAATAAAAAGCCCGGCAGAAAACTGTATGCTACCGGAAACGGACGATGTAATCTATGTAATGATATATATAATGATGATGCATATTTCGGAAGCAGCTTTGCATCAGAAATCATGAATAATGTAAATCTCAGGGATTTTACCCTTGATTTTATACATAAACTGGGAATTGAAACTGTTTGTATTAACGGATACTATTATCCCCTTAGCAGACAGTCATCCACTGTAGTATGGGGACTTAGAGACGCTGCAATTATGTCGGGAGCAGAGATATGCTGCAATTCGGAAGTAGAAAAGGTTGATATCATAAATACTGAAAATGACAAACCTATCTACAGGGTTCATGTAACAGGCAATTCTGTATATACGGGGTCAGGGCTGATAATCGCCTCCGGAAGTCCCTCAGGACCCGAATGCGGCGCTCCGGATGAAAGAAAGCTATATTCTGTCATTAATGACTTAAAACTCGAATTTAAGCCTTACAGAGCGTCACTTTGTCCTGTCATATGTAAGGATGATTTTGATATGCCGGCCGGCATCCGTACAGATGCATTAATCAGCGTACCGACATTTATAACGGATGATAAGGGTAATATCATAAATAAATCTATAAAGCAGGAGAGAGGGGAGCTTCAGATAAACGAAAACTGTTTATCCGGAATAGTAATTTTTAATCTTGCCGAATATATATATGATCTCATAATTGAAAACAAGGAAACCTCCGTTAAGCAACAATCTGATCCGGGTATTTCAATCAATCTGATTCCGGATATTTCAGAAGATATATTTTTGGAGAGTTTTTCCCGTCTGAAAAGCTCATTTCCCGAAAGGAAGTTCGTGGCATTTCTGAATGGCTTCATTCATGACAAGCTTTCCGTATATTTTGAAAATATACTTATACATAAGAAACTTATCAATAGACCGGGACTTGAAATTAAAGATATTCCGGATGAATCGGCCGGTCTTATATATAAAGAACTTATAAGCTGGCAGGTTCAGCCTGAAGGACTTATGGGCTATGACAGATCCCAGGCTTCATCCGGCGGGATAATTACGGAATGTATCGATTCCCGGACAATGTCTGTAAAAGGCAGGCGAGGACTATATGCCGCAGGTGAAGCAATCGATGTACTTGGAAAATGCGGAGGTTATAATATCAGTTTTGCTCTTTATACAGGCAGCCTTGCCGGAAAGAACGTTCTAAAGGATGATAAGTAAAATCTGCTGATTAAAGTGCGGTGGAGGTAACTATGATACTCATTAGAAATTGCCGTTTTGAAATAGATTATAATGAGAAAGATATTGTAAAATGTATAAATAAAAAGCTGAGAAATGCCCCGATTAAGGACTATTCGATTTATAAAAGATCCCTGGATTCGAGAAATAAAAATGATATTCATTTTGTCATTTCACTCCTTGTTGAATTAAAGGATGAGAAGAAAGAGCATCAAATACTGCGCTCAGTTCACAATAAGAATATTACGTTAACTGATTATGCAAAATATAAATTTCCATATACAAAATCTGATTTTAAAAACTTATTAACCCATACTGCTGATGAGTCTTCAACTGCAGCATCCGGTCCGGTTGTCGTCGGATCCGGTCCATCAGGTTACTTTGCAGCCCTTTACCTTGCTGAAGCCGGGCTGAAGCCTATACTGATTGAACGGGGATTCGATGTGGATACCAGATCCTCCGATGTTGACAGATTCTGGGAAACGGGACAATTAAATTCCGAAAGCAATGTTTCCTTCGGAGAGGGCGGTGCCGGTACATTTTCAGATGGTAAGCTGAATACCGGAAATAAGGATAAAGGCGGATACATTAAGGCTGTTCTGGAAACATTTCACAGGTTTGGAGCACCCGAAAATATAACTTATGATGCAAAACCTCATATCGGTACTGAAGTTCTGAAAACGATTCTTAAAAATATACGCATGGCTGTCATAAATAATGGCGGCGATATAAGATTCGGACATAAACTGACAGGTATTACCAAGCAGGATAACGGATTTCTTCTGGATGTGGAAAATTCCGAAGGAACTATTAATCTTTATACAGATAATCTCATTCTTGCTATCGGCCACAGTGCAAGAGATACCATGGAACTATTGCTGAATCTTGGGCTGAAGATGGAACAGAAGCCTTATGCCATAGGAATCAGGGTAGAGCATAAGCGGGAGATGATAGATAAAGCTATGTACGGAGAAGCTGCATCAAAGCTTCCCGCAGCTGATTATAAACTCACATATCATGCCTCCAACGGTCGTCCGGTGTTCTCATTTTGTATGTGTCCCGGAGGATATGTTGTTAATGCATCAAGCGAAGATGGTCATCTGGTCATTAACGGGATGAGTTATAGTAAAAGAGACGGAATCAATTCAAATTCAGCTGTCATAGTGGGAATAACGCCCGAAGATTTTGCAGGGGATTCACCGAGGGATGCCATATCTTTCCAGGAAAAACTCGAAAAAGATTTTTACACGGCATGTAACGGCTCGATTCCTGTGCAGCTTTTAAAAGACTTTAAAGAGCATAAAGAAACTTCCAAACTGGGAGAGATAATTCCTCAGATAAAAGGAAAATACCGTCTTTCGGAGATATCCCATCTGCTTCCGGGATATGTAACCGATGCAATATCAGAAAGCTTTGAGAGTTTCGGCAGGACCATTCCGGGCTATGACAGAGATGATACTGTTCTTTCCGGAATCGAATCCAGGACATCATCGCCTGTTAGAATTGTGAGAGACTCAGAAATGATGGCAGAAGGCTTTCCTGGTATTTTCCCGGTTGGTGAAGGTGCCGGTTATGCCGGAGGTATAACATCAGCCGCAGCCGACGGTATAAAAGCGGCAGAGGCTGTCTGCAGAAGGATCAAAGATAATATAAAATGAAATATACAGTAAATATTTTAATTTATACAACTATATAAAATATGATAAAATATAAATAACGTAAACGAGAGGACATTTTCCAATGAATTACAGAGAATTATTGAAGGATAAAAGACGTATTATCATAAAGGTGGGTTCATCATCTTTAATGCATCAGGAAACAGGTGAGCTTGATCTTGTAAAGGTCGAAAAGCTGATAAGGATACTCAGCGACCTGAAAAATCAGGGTAAGGACGTGATTTTAGTCTCATCCGGTGCTATTTCGGTAGGTTGTAAGGCTCTTGGTCTAAATAAAAGACCTGAGATTCTTTCCATGATACAGGCATGTGCGGCTCTCGGACAGGGCGAACTCATGATGCTTTATCAAAAATTATTTATGGAATATAACCATAAAGCTGCACAGGTACTTCTTACATTTGATGTTATAACATCTTCCGAAAGACGTAAAAATGCAGAGAATACTTTAAAACAGCTTCTCGATCTCGATATAATTCCCGTAGTAAATGAAAATGATACAGTTGCAACTGAAGAAATCGAATTCGGAGATAACGATACACTTTCAGCCATAGTTGCAACCCTTGTAAATGCAGATCTTCTCATACTTCTCACAGATATAGACGGTTTCTATACTGATGATCCGCGAAAGAATCCTAAGGCTAAAAGACTCAGTGTAGTGGAAAAGATCGATGATTCACTGCTGGATATGGCCAAAGGAACAGTTACCAGGTACGGAACAGGCGGAATGTACACGAAGATAGCAGCAGCCCGTATAGCGACCCATATCGGTGCTGATATGGCCATAGTTGATTCTTCAAATCTTGAAATAGTATGCCGGCTGCTGAACGGAGAAGATGTGGGAACTCTCTTTACAGCTGATGAAACAGCAGAATTCGATATAATGGACTTTATTCTAAATAAGAGATATCTTGCAAAATAAGATTTAATATTTATTTAATTCATGGGGTTAAAGGGGGTAATGGATTAATATGTCAGATTATTTTGGTGATCCCGAACTGGAAGAACTGATGAAAAAATATGATGCGGTTGAGGGTTTTCGTGAAGTTTCCGAAGAACCTGTTGAGGATTTTCGTGAGGTTTCCGAAAAATCTGTTGAGGATTTTTGTGAGGTACCGCCTTCACCGGTTCCGGTGATTAATATAACTGATGAACCCGAGGTCAATCTTAAGGGAACGGGTCTTGTCCTTGCCGGCGGCGGAGGAAAGGGTATTTATCAGGTTGGAATGCTTAAGATTCTTCACGAAGCAGGTGTTCTGTCTGATGTAGTGGCCATATCAGGTGTTTCCATAGGTGCTGTAAATACTGTACTTTATGCAATGGGAATTGAAAAGATGGAAAAGGTATGGGATGAAATAGATTCCGGTACACTCTTTGATTTTGACGAAAAACAGATTGCTGCAGGAAATACTCATTTTTCAAGAAATGAGATGAACAGTCTTATAGATAAATATCTGGATTTTTCGCTTATTTCAAATGATAAAAGAATTATGTACATGGGAACTTCCAGATGTGCCGATAATTTCAGTGAGCTGGATCCTACCAACGGATGTACCGCAAAGTATTTTAAAATTAACGGTGCGTCAGATGAGGAAATCAACAAATATCTGCTCGCATCAACGGCATTGCCATATATTTACAGTCCCGTAACCATAGACGGTGCACGGTATATTGACGGCGGAATCAATGATAATATCCCTGTTAAACCATTATATGATCTGGGACTCAGGAAGTTCATCGTGATCGAGCTGACTCCCGAATCAAAACTGGATAAAAGTAAATTTCCCGATGCTGAGATTATTGACATTACACCAAGCCATGATCTGGGAGATCTTTTTACAGGAACTCTTAATTTTGAAGGTAAAGATAAACGTTTCAAAAAGGAACTGGGAGAGCGTGACGCAAAGATATATGTTAAAACCAAATTCGAGAAAGATGAAACAGTAATATCTATTGAAAGACATCTTCTTGAACTTGAATACAGAGCTATGGAAAATGAACTGATGCATTACGAAAAACAAAATAAACTTGAAACCAGTGTAAATGCAAATATTGATAAGTTTAATTCCATAGCAAATATGTACGGAAACTTATGGGATGATTAAATGAGGAGGGGATTGTATGGCAAATACTATTGTTACGATAGGCAGACAGTTCGGCAGCAACGGACGGATTATCGGAGAAAAGCTGGCAGAAATAATGGGGGTTAAATGTTATGATAAGCAGCTCATAAAAGAAGCCGCAAAGCAATCGGGAATGTGGGAAGATTTTCTGGACAATATGGACGAAAAGCCTTCAAACAGCTTTTTATACTCGGTTGTTATGGATCCATATTCGTATATGTCCTTTGAAAACGGACAAAATTTCGGTATGAATATCAATCAAAAAGCTTTTATGGCTACGTATGATACCATAAAGAATATTGCAGATCGTGAATCCTGCGTCATAATCGGAAGATGTTCAAATTATGTTTTGAGAGAATATGAAAACGTACTCAGCGTATTTATATATGCACCCCTTGACGTAAGAATCGATACTGTTATGAAACGCTTTAATCTGACGGAAAAGCAGGCGAGAGACCAGATATCAAAAGAAGATAAGGCAAGGGCTGCATACTTTAATTTTTATACATCTTATAAATGGGGCAAGAATGAGAGCTATGATATTCTGATCGACAGCTCAAGACTCGGACCTGACGGTACAGCTCAGCTGATTGCCGATATTGCAAAACGTATATAATTTAAATCAGATTCACAATAACTATATTATGTTAACAAGTGAGGTTATAAATAATGAAAAGAGCATTGATTTTTCTTGCAGAAGGATTTGAAGAGATAGAAGCGCTTACTCCGGTTGATCTGCTGAGACGTGACGGATTTGATGTTACAACAGTTTCAATAACTGATGATGCAGTTGTTCTCGGTTCCCATAAGATACCGGTTAAAGCCGATATTACCATAGAAGAACTCATAAATAAGGATGGTTATGATATAGTAATTCTTCCGGGCGGACTTAAGGGAACACAGAATCTTGGAAATTCTGCCAGAGTATGTGAAATGGTAAAAAGTTATGCTGCAGATCCCGATAAATATGTTGCTGCAATCTGTGCAGCTCCCACAGTTTTAGCTGCTAACGATATACTTCAAGGTAAAAAAGCACTTTGTTATCCCGGCAATGACCTGATTCAGAAACTGGCAGACGGTGGAGCAGTACTTAAGGATGATTATCATAAGATAAATGCCATAATAGACGGGCATATCATAACCGGCAAGAGTGCCGGTGCGGCAATAGATTTTACTTTGGCAATAATATCCGTTATGGAAAATATAGATGCTGCAAATGTTGTAGCCGACAAAATAGCATATAAATGGAATAAGGAAATGATACTTGGATTATAAATCATATTGGATTTTTAATCAGTCTTCACGTAACTTAACCTTATTTCTGCTGAGACGTTTGGAATTTTCGTCCATTTCAGCATAATGTCTGCGGGTGGTATTTACATCTTTATGGCCAAGCACATTGGCTACGAGGTAAATATCGCCCGTTTCCTGGTAAAGGGCCGTACCATATGTACTACGCAGCTTGTGAGGCGTAATATGCTTAAGCGGAGTAGTAATGCGGGCATATTTCTTTACAATATATTCTATTGATCTTACCGACAGCCTTTTTTTCTGGCCGGAGAGGAAGAGTGCATTTTCATGACCGTCGACAGGAATGATTTTCTTTCGCTCTGTAAGATAATCATTTAGATAATCGGCAGCTTCATCGGAAAAATAAACCGTATCCTCTTTACCGCCTTTTCTTGTAACCCTGATCATAGTATTTTCCATATCCAGATCATTAATATTCAGACCGACACATTCGGAAACACGGATTCCGGTGCTGAGCATGAGAGTCAGCAGCGCCATATCACGTGTTTTTTCTTTTTCATGAAATTTTGCCTGTCTGTCGGTCATTTTATTGCCTGATTCAACATTATCCAGAAAATCCGCAACTTCATTGGATTCCATACGTATGATGGACTTTTCATGTATTTTAGGCATATTTACCTTTACTATAACGTTATCCTTAATCATATCATTTTTGTATAAATACGTAAAAAACGTCCGGAGGGCGCATAATTTACGCTTTTTAGACATCAGATCATTGGTATATTCACGGCCGTTACGGGTATATAATGACAGATAATCGAGCCAGTTTTCAAAATCAAAAACAACTAAAGTATCCAGATCAGCACATGTAATTTCTTTAGGCTTTTTCCCACTGAAATAATCAACATTATCAATTAAATACTCGAAAAAATACTTAATATCATAAGCATAACCGATACGTGTACGCGGCTGCGTTGTCTGTTCGATTCCACGCATAAATTGCGCAACATAAGGCGGTAATTCAATGATAATACTGCGAAGCTTCTGTATATGTTTTTTTGATAATTCCTTAGCATATGATTCAGGCATAATAAAACTCCTTAATTAAAAAGCATAATTTATTACTTAATTAACAGCTTAATTAATAGCTTAATTAATAAAAAAATTTACATAATATAATACCACAAAAAATAAATAAATTCACAAAATATAAAGCAGAAAAGTAATAAACAGAGTTATCCACAAGGCACTCGGGTTTTCTGCAAAAATATAAGCTTAGTATATCAGGTTTTCTGCAAAGATTAAATAGGAAAACAGTTGGTTTTCTGCAAAAATATTAATTGTGAGAAACCTGTTGATATCCGGATAGGTTTTCGATAACTA
>CAMOCO010000067.1 GCA_946610715.1 uncultured Clostridia bacterium
ATCCCATATCCGGTATTATTTCACTGATTCGCACCGGCTGCCCATTTTTCCAGAACTACATACAATTCATCAAAAGACGTTGCTGTATAATTGATATCATATTCCCGCTTCATTTTTTCCACATCTCCTGACGGCATGAACCATACTGAATCAATGGATGCATTTTTCGCGCCAAGCATATCAGATGAAAGTGAATCGCCTATCATAATGCAGGTCGATCTTGGTTCTGCAATCTTATCCAGACATATTTGAAAGAATGACGCATCCGGTTTTGTCACACCCATATCTTCACTTATAAACAAATACTCTATATATTTATCAAGTCCTGTAGACGCTATTCTGCCCTTAGCATTTATAGTTGCTCCATTGGAGGCAATATAGATTCTGGCATCAGCTATGTCCTCTTTTACCTTTCTGACAAATTCCAAAGCGCCATCCAACAAAACTCCGTTCACGGACATTGTACGGATAAAATCATCGTTAACCTTAAGAGGATTAATATTCTTTGAGTCTCCTTCGCATTGTGAAAAGATATATTGAAATCTATTTTTAAATAGTTCAGGGCGCGTGATATTTCCCTTTTCAAGTTCTAACCAGAGCGTTTTATTGTATACTTTAAACGCCTGATATATCTCATTTGAAAATGAAAGTCCGTTTGTCCTCAGTACAATTTCCAGCGCTTTATATTCTGATGCATGAAAATCCAACAAGGTCTGATCAAGATCAAAAAGAAAGTTGTGATGCATTCCTGTCTCCCTTTTTTAGTTATTTGAAAAATCACCAGCCTGTCCTTTACCGGCTCCTTTAATGTATTAATTATCGGCTCCGATCATACATAAGAGATTATAACATAAAAATATACGGTCCGTAAAAATTGTTGAAATTAATGCAAAAAAAGAAGCTATAAATCATTTTTGATTATAGCTTCAATAAAAACATACGTGTGCGGGGAATGGGACTTGAACCCACACGGCGTTACCACCACTAGATCCTTAGTCTAGCCTGTCTGCCAATTCCAGCACCCCCGCATTTTTTAAATTGTCCGTCGCACTCTTTCCAAGCGACTCGTATATACTATCACTTAATCGATGTTTTGTCAACACACAATTTAAAAAATATAATTATTAAATACATGATTTAAAAAAATACAGTTATTAATTAATAAAATACCCTGAAACCATGTTCAGGGTACTTATATACAAACTATGATCCGCTACCGGTTATGCGATTGCTGACTTAGCAACTTCAACAAGCTTTGCGAAACCTTCTGCATCATTAACTGCCATCTCTGCAAGCATCTTTCTGTTGATATCAACACCTGCAACTTTAAGACCATGCATAAGGTTGCTGTATGAAATATCATTAAGTCTTGCTGCTGCATTGATACGAGCAATCCAGAGTTTACGGAAATCTCTCTTCTTCTCTCTTCTGCCTGCAAATGCTGTAGCCTCAGCTCTCATTACAGACTGCTTAGCAACTCTGTACTGCTTTGATCTTGCGCCTACATAACCTTTTGCAGCTTTTAAAGTTCTATTATGCTTTTTCTTGGCATTAGCGCCACCCTTAATTCTTGCCATTTCTATATCCTCCTAATAATCATCCAAACTGTCTTATCTTAAAATTAAAGATATGGCAGAATCTTCTTCATGTTCTTGACATTTGTCTTGTCAGTCATGGTCGCTTTTCTAAGATTTCTCTTTCTCTTTGTTGTCTTCTTAGTAAGGATATGACTCTTATAAGCCTTATTTCTCTTAAGCTTACCTGTTCCTGTAGCCTTAAAACGCTTTGCAGCTGCCCTTTTTGTCTTTAACTTTGGCATTATTTTTTCCTCCTTATATTTACTTGCCTGATTTTGCAGCAAGGAACATGAACATGCTCCTTCCTTCGAACTTAGCCTGCTTATCAACAGTTGAAATGTCCGAAAGTTTCTCTGCAAAATTGTCAAGAATTACCTTGCTTTGATTAACATATGCGAGCTCACGGCCTCTGAATCTGAGTGTAACCTTAACTCTGTTACCCTTCTGAAGAAACTTGCGAGCCTGAGTGATCTTTGTATTAAGATCATTCTCTTCAATGTTCGGTGAGAGTCTTACCTCTTTAACCTCAACAACCTTCTGCTTTTTCTTCGCATCCTTCTCTTTACGAGCCAGCTCGTAACGGAACTTTCCGAAATCAATAATCTTACATACCGGCGGCTTCGCATTTGGCGAAACTCTTACCAAATCCAGACCTTCCTCATCAGCCTTTGCACGAGCGTCAGCTATGGGCATGATACCAAGCTGTCCGCCTTCCGGTCCGATTACTCGAACTTCCTTATCTTTGATCTGTTCATTAATTAAGTAATCTATTGCTTTACCCTCCATAAAATAAACTAAAAAATGGATACTCTCACAGAGTATCCACGCAAATAAACAGCTATGCTGCAATTTCTAAATTGAACCCGGCCGCGTTAGCAACTCAAGGTGAGAGTGGAAAACTCTGCTTTACATTGAAGTTTTATTGACTCGAAAACTTCTTTCAAATTCACACGTATGTTAGATTACCACATAGTGTGGTTCTTGTCAAATATTTATTCATTTTATTTTTATATTCAGAATGTTCCCAGCAGGTTCATCTCTCTGGATTCTGCCAGAATCTCACCCAATGCCTTACGCACATTCTTATCCGTGAGTCTTCCCTCAAAGCTGACATAGAAAACATATTCCCACTTCTTTCTGAGGGACGGTCTTGATTCGATGCTTGTCATATTGACACCGTTTTCATTGATTCTTCCAAGAATTTCATATAACGCACCGGCCTTATGCTGTGTTGTAAATGAAATGCTTATTTTGTCGGAAACAGATAAGAATACCTTTTTCCCTGTAACAACCACAAATCTGGTAGAGTTATCGCTTTGGAAATTAATTCTCCTTGCAAGGATCTTCAGATCATACAATTCTGCCGCTCTCTCACTTGCTATGGCCGCAATGGTCTTATCGCCTTTTTCTCTCACTCTGCTTGCAGCCACCGCTGTGTTACTGACACTCTTTGTTTCTATGCCGTGTTCATCTATAAATGTTTTGCACTGCATAAGTCCCTGGGGATGAGAATATACTTTCTTTATGTCAGTCAGCACACTGTCCTTAAGTCCCAGAAGTGCATGTTCTATATCAAGAACAACCTCTGCCACTATCTGGACACCGCTGTTTCTGATAATATCATATATACCTGCTACAAACCCGGCTGAACTGTTCTCTATGGGAAGTACTCCGTATTCTGCATTTCCGGACACAACCTCACTTACTACGTCGTCAAAGCTACCTACATTATAGGTATCCGAATCCTCACCGAAATATTTTTTTGCGGCAGATTCTGCATACGCTCCGGGAACTCCGCAGTACACTATCCGTCCGTCCTCTGCATTTAAACTCTCGATTTCCGTGTACTCATCCACATCAAATAAATCAGCTTCATGCTCCAGTTTTATTTTCAACATGGAATAAAGCTCTCCCATCGTCCTGTGAAGAATCGGATGAAATGCATAAGGAGCAATCTCACTGAGAGGCTTCAGTACGAATTCTCTGTTTATCATTTCCGGATGAGGTATCTTCAGCTTCTCGTCCGCAATCATAATGTCATCAAAGAGCAGTATGTCTATATCCAGTGTTCTGGGACCCCAGTGAATTATACGTTCCCGTCCTGCTTCATTTTCTATATCATTTACTATATGCAGCAGCTGATGAGGTGAATAAAGCGTACTTATTTCAACTGCACCATTTAGAAAGTCCGGCTGATCCACCGGTCCGACAGGTTCTGTATTTATATACGAGGATACCCTCTCAACGGTTATAAGTTCATCTCTCCCCAGCTGTTCGATGGCAAAATCCAGATAATTCTCCCTGTCCCCCAAATTGGAACCTATGGACAGATATACAGTATGTCTGGATCTTTCTATCTCCACAAATACGTCTTCAAATTGAAGTTCTATCGGAGCCTCAGGCTTGCTTATTCTCACATTTACAGTTCTTACTCCGGGATATTTTAGAAGCAGCTCTGTCGCAACATTTTCCGCAACCGTCTCTATCAGGTCATGACTTTCGCTTTTAACTATTTCTTCAATAAGATGAGCTGCCTCATCATAGTTAACCGTTTTGGACAGGTCATCATTTCTTGCAGCTTTCCTTACATCAAGATAGAGTCTGGCGGACACGGAAAAATACTGTCCATCTTTCTTCTCTTCCTCATATACTCCGTGATATGCAAATATCTTAAGTCCTTCAATTGTAATCACATCCATCATTAATACCTCACATATAACCCCTGTCGTATCATAATGCAGTGCATATAGCCTCTGCCATATCCAGTGCCCGTCTGTTCATCTTAACATCATGAACTCTGAATATCCTGCAGCCCTCCTTATAACCCAGTACATTTGCGGCTATGGTACCTTCTTCCCTCTCATGTACCGGAAGGTTAAGCGTAAGTCCAATAACTGATTTTCTGGACACTCCCAGCAGCATCGGATATCCAAGTTCTTCTTTTATCCTTGCAAGATTATTCAAAACTGTCAGATTCTGCTCCACTACCTTTCCGAAGCCCACTCCCGGATCAATGATGATATTTTCATCAGGAATGCCTGCATTCTTCGCTATGCTTACTGATTCCCTGAGATCGGTGATAACATCATCGATGAAGCTGTCGTAATTCATATTATCTCTGTTATGCATGAGTACAACGCTCTTATCTCCTGCACTTAAAAGATCTGCAATTCTGTTATCGTATTTTAATCCCCATATATCATTAATCATATCCGCTCCGGATTCCAGTCCTGCCTCAGCAACCTCATACTTATAAGTATCCAGGGAGACCGGAATATCAAAATTATTTTTGATGGCCGTTATGGCGGGTACGACTCTCATGATTTCTTCTTCCGGACTGATCATAACATATCCCGGTCTGGTGGACTCGCCCCCGATATCAATTATATCAACTCCGTCCCTGACCATTTCCTCCGCTTTATGAAGCACATCGGATAAATCCCCGTAACTGCCTCCATCGGAAAATGAATCCGGTGTAACATTGAGTATTCCCATTATATATGGATGACTTCCATCCAGGTCAAATATCTTATCACCTATAGTCCTGTATTTTAATATTCTCTTATTCAAACCCTTCCCCCAGATCATTTATCAATACTTTAAAAATGTATTTTTTCTGTCTTCATCCCAGAAGCACTCATCATATGCTTTACAATTAAAGCATTCTCTCGATAACTTATCTGCTTTGTACAGAACCCAGGCAAGACTTCCGTACTCTTCCGTATCCTCTCCGTGACATCTTATGGCATGAAGGATTTCATCCATTTCCTCCTTCGAATAGCATGTACGTATAAGGATTTCTCTTGCATAGAGTTCGCCGGCTCTTGAATGCGCCATTTCACTTTCATACTCCGACCATCTTCCTATATCATGCAGAAGAGCCGTAGCATATATAACATCCTTCCTGATGTTAAGCCCAAGATCATTTGCTATAAGAGTCGCAACCCTCGCCACACTGAGCAGATGATCCATCCCGTGTTTACAGAAAATGCGTTCCTCCTCGGCTTTCTTTATTTCTTTTATTCTTTTTATAAATAATTCATCTCTGAGAATCATATTATATCTCATAGCTTTTATGGAATCTATGATCTGACCCGCAAATGATAAGGTTCCGCAGGCTATTATGGCCGCATCCTCATCGGAATATTCTTTAATTGCGGTTTTCACAGCTTTTTCGTATGCAGATTCAATATCCCTATCCGCTTCCATATATTCAGCTTCAATACCCCGGCCCCTTATAAGAGCTGCCAGCTCCTTTCCGTCCAGAGCCCTGTGATTTTCTGTAGTAATGGTATAAACCTTTCTCATCATAGGGCAAAGAGTTTTCAGCATCAGCTCATATTCCTTATCAGCAAGAACCCCAAGTATGAAAAGCATTTTTTTGTCACCGAAACAGTTTTTTAATGTCTCACTGAGTCTGGTCCACGCATCCCTGTTATGGGCACCGTCCACGATGAACAGTGGTTCACGAAGTACCACACTCATTCTAGCCGGCCACAATGTATCAGCCAGACCATCTATTATCTCCCTTGTCGGAATCCTGTCCTTATCTTCAGCCTTCCGATTCAGCGCCTCCAGGACTTCTGTGGCTGTAATCGCATTAAGGATCTGGTATTCGCCCGGAATCCCGATCTCATAGCGGTTTCCCTTATATGTATAGATACTTCCGTCTATATCACTCTTCTCTACGACAAGGCCGTCCGTATCCGGATAGATAACCGTATATCCTCTGTCTGCCGCATCCTTATTGATAAGCTCCCTTAGCTCCGGTATCTGGGGATATGATATAAGTATCTCACCTTTTCTAACTATTCCCAGTTTCTCTGATAATATCTCTTCCAACGTATTTCCAAGGAACTGCATATGATCATAGCTTATGGATGCCAGCACCCTCACCTCAGCAGCATCCAGCGCATTTGTAGCATCCTCACGACCGCCCATGCCGCACTCAATCAGCATATAATCGCAGCCTTCCTCTGCAAAGTATAGAAATGCAGCAGCTGTCTCAATTTCAAAGGTTGTCGGCGACCTGAATCCGTCAGCCTCCATGAGCAGTACTATATCCGCAATCCTGGACATTATGCGGGCACATCTCTCTTCACTCATGTACTCCCTGTTGATCTGCCATTTTTCCCTAAAATCAAAAATGGCAGGGGAAATGTATCGCCCTACCTTAAATCCGTGCAAAATAAGGACAGATTCAACGTATGCCATAATACTGCCCTTACCATTAGTTCCTGCAATATGTAATGCCTTTACAGATTTCTCGGGATTACCGAGTCTGAAAAGCAGCTCCTTAATAGCGGAAATGCCCGGCACTGTGCCGAGCTTATTTTTTTCCTCTATATATTTTAATACTTCTGAATAATTCATAACTACTACTGAACCTCTTCTTCCTCGTCCTTAATATGATGTACAGGCTTTGTAGTTTCATCTATAGGAAGCACCTCATAACCTTCCTTAACAAGTGTATCGATAAGCCTTGGAAGTGCTTCGACGGTTGCACCGTGATTTTCCTGATCATGAAGCAGAACAATTGAATCTCCGTGATTGGCATGAACATACTTCATAACATTCGTATTCAGCTGATCAGCCGTATAATCTACATACTCCGCATCTCCGTTAAGAGCGTTCCAGTCAAAATATTCAATGCCTTCACTTTCAAGAAATGCTATGCAGTCTCTGATAGGAACACTTGAAACTGTATTGGAACTTCCACCCGGGAAACGATAATACTTTACATCTACTCCGGTTATATCGTAGAGAAGATCATGAAGTCCGTTAACATCTGCCTTGAAGGAATCAATATCATTATATATCACATCATATTTGTGGCACATGGAATGCATTGCAAGTGTATGGCCTTCATCAACAATCCTTCTCAATTCATCTGAATATGAATAATCATCAGCTACCACGAAGAAAGTTGCCTTGACACCCTTCTCATCGAGAATTTTAAGTATATCATCGGTATACTTACTCGGTCCGTCATCAAACGTAAGGTAAACCTTCTGTCCATTTAATACCGGTTCCTCGGTATTTACCTCTGTTGAAGCCTCCTCAGTTACCTCTTCAGCATCCGTCTCTGTAGCCGCATCAGTAACTGACGCAGTAGTTTTATACAATTCATCAGGTTCGATATCCTTCTCAAGTATGTTGATGGCATCCGCATCATCTCTTGCTATCTGCTTTACCCTTTCAGGATCAGATGCAGCACTGATTCTGCTGCCTTCGCTTAATACTTTATCCGCAAACTGAACATAAATAGAATTTACACTCTCTTTTGAAATGTAATCATCCAGTTTTTTCTCAAGCTTTCCAAGCTTTACCATCATCACGATACATAGGATTATCGGAACAAAAATGAGCACCAGAATCGAGCCTATGATGATTTTCTTTATTCTGTTTACATTTTTTCTGTTAGTTTCTTCCATAGTATCTTTCACCTGTCATCTAAGGGGTAACTTTGATTATAGTATTTCGGAAAATACTTTGTCAACGCCTTCTTTATATTTCATCATTTCATCATACTGCCTGTACATATACTGTACGCTGTTTTCCAGCAGATAGTAATGCATACAGTATGGAACCAGAAGTATAAACAACAGGACAACAAGCGGAAATATAACGAACTCTCCCGAAATAACAAGAGCCAGAATTGATATCACTGTACATATTGCCACCAGACAAAATACTATGAGATGAACCAGTCTCTCATGGGCAAAAAATGCGATCTGTCTGAGATGTTTTTGTATCTCATCATCCCAATCCTCAATCTCACCATTTTTCAGAAGTTCATCTATATATGCAGTATAAGCCTTAATCCTTTTTTTCATTTTTTCTGTTCCTCTTCTTCTCCAGATATTCATTTCTGGCAACCAGACCGGCATCGGGTTTATCTGTAATGATTCCAGCAACTCCCAGTCCCAGAAAATAGCTCATACTTCTTTTCTTATTAACTGTCCATACATAAACCGGAACCTTCTGAAGTTTCATTCTGAATAAGAATCCCGGTGTAGCCAGCCATTCATTCGGAGAAACAAAATCACATTTACTTCTGATTATCTTTCCTACCGGAAATGACTCTTCTACTCTCTGCCACAATTTTATCTTACGGGATCCCAGAAGAAGTCCTGTCGTGATCCTGCTGTCCAGCATTTTAATCCTGTAAATCACCTTTTCCTTAAAAGACTTTATGGTATATTCACTGTAGTCCAGATACTTATTGCACATTTTAACGACTTTGTTCTCAAAGCCGGCCTCTTTGATCTCTATATCCATCCTGATCTTGTTATGACAAAGGTCGATAACCTCTTTAAGAGTGGGAATATGAAATCCTCTCTCCTCTGCCTCTCTTTCAAGGGTATCAAAATTCTGCCATGATATAGGTGAATCCGCAAATGTACTGTCATGGATTACAACCAGCACATTGTCCTTTGTGCTTCTGACATCGAATTCAACCATATCGGCTCCAAGGTCGATTGCCAGCTGAAAACTCTCAAGTGTATTATCCATTCCTGCCAGATACGAGGCACCTCTATGAGCAATGATTTTTGTCATTTTTATCTCCCATTTTCGTATATTTAACTCTACCCGCGAATTTTAACATGAGACCGCTCTCATTTCAATATTGTAAAGTCTAACAGAGTTTTGTTATAATCATCATAGTTTTTCAGAATAATGACGAAATTTGAAAAAATCGGAGGATAAAATGTCAGATTTTAACAATAACAATAACGATAATAACGACAATAACAGCAGTAATAACAATAACAGC
>CAMOCO010000068.1 GCA_946610715.1 uncultured Clostridia bacterium
CCAATTTAAAACTCTATTACCAGACCGGTCCTGAACTGTTCTATCTTATCACCCAGTTCTTCTTTCAGTATTCCGAAAGCCCTGTTTTTAGTACAATGTCCTGTTCCGATATATTCGAGCCCTGCAGCCTTAAGATCATGAGCAACCTCCCTGATATCTCTTTCGCTGCTGTTCCATAGGTGCAGTCCTCCAAGATACCCGTAGATATGCTGGTCGGGAAATGCCTTCCTGACTTCATCAATGACTATCCCCGGGCCGCTGTGAGAACAGGAATTTAGTATTACAAGGCCTTTCCCGGTTTCAAGGACAAGACTCAGCTCGTGACAAAAATCATCCGGAACGAATCCGGCCTTGGTTTTCCTGAGCATATGACCCTTCCTGCCGATATCAGGATAACCGCCGTTTTTGTGGGGAACGATAAATACTCCGTCAGAGATCTTATATACATCGGAGACCTTTACTATCCTGTCAGCGTGATCATCCAGCAAGGTCTTGGGTATGCCGCAATAAAACGTAATAAACAATAACCTGCCATAGCAATCCGGAGCAGTCTTTTCGCTTACATAGAACTTGGCTTTGCCGTTATGTTCAAAGAATGCGGGAATACCGTTTGCGTGATCGCAGTGTGCATGACTTAATACACCGTAATCCACATCGCTGATATCAATCCCGAGTTTCGCATAATTACGCAGGAAAAGATCGGACCCGCCGGTATCGAGCAGGATCTTCTTACCGCCGTGTTCAATATACAGCGATAATCCCCACTCCTTTTTTAATCCATCCGATGGGATATTATCTATACCGACTATGATCTTATCCAACTGAATCCTTCTCCCTTATTCGTTCTTGCTGTTGATTTTCTATATTATAAAAATCAAACCTGCTACATTTAACTGAAATAAAACCTACATCAATCATCCAAACATTTCTGTATAACAATTGCATCGCTATATGTATTTACCACCTATCTCAAGTCCATTCTTCCCATATATAATTATAGTCTCAAAATACATTATATTTATGATAACATACTTTGAGACCTCAAAAAACTACTTATTTATCAAACTGTCAAACACTAACATAACTTAAGAGTTTTGATTATATCTGTTATTATAATATATTTTTATTGACATTTTGTTGACGAAGAAAACGGGAAGTCCCTATTTTAGGGGCTTCCCGTCGTTTTTATACTATAGGAGTTCGATCGTTCCCGGCGGCTTACTCGTCAGGTCATACAGCACTCTGTTTACTCCCTTGACCTCATTGATAATCCTGTTCATCACCTTTTGAAGTATCTCAAAGGGAATATCAGTACAATCAGCTGTCATGAAGTCACTTGTGTTTACTGCACGGAGCACTACTGCATAGTCGAATGTTCGAAAATCACCCATAACTCCCACAGAGCGCATATTTGAAAGCGCTGCAAAGTACTGGTTCGGGAGATGCTTGATACGTCCCGATGCAAGAGCTTTATCCATTTCTTCACGGAATATGGCATCCGCATCCTGAACGATTGCAACTTTCTCCGGTGTTATCTCATCGATGATTCTTACACCAAGTCCCGGTCCCGGGAACGGCTGACGGAATACCAGATACTCCGGAATTCCCAGTTCAAGTCCGGCACGACGGACCTCATCCTTGAAAAGCATTCTGAGCGGTTCTACAATTTCCTTAAAATCAACATAGTCAGGAAGGCCTCCTACGTTGTGATGAGACTTGATGGTAGCTGACTTTCCGAGTCCCGACTCTATAACATCCGGATAGATAGTTCCTTGTGCAAGGAAATCAACAGCACCGATCTTTTTTGCCTCTTCCTCAAATACACGGATAAACTCTTCTCCGATAATCTTTCTCTTTTCTTCAGGCTCTGTAACGCCCGCAAGCTTGTTGTAGAAACGCTCTGCTGCATTTACTCTTATAAAATTCAGCTCATAATTGCCGTTAGGTCCGAATATGGCCTCAACCTCATCGCCTTCATTCTTTCTGAGAAGACCATGATCAACAAATACACATGTGAGCTGCTTTCCCACTGCCTTTGCAAGAAGTACGGCTGCGACAGACGAGTCTACTCCACCTGAGAGAGCGCACAACACACGACCGGAACCAATCTTTTTACGAAGCGCATCTATAGTAGACTCTACAAAAGAGTCCATCTTCCAGTCTCCTTTGCACTTACAGACATTATAGATGAAATTATGAAGCAATTCCTTACCTTGCTCGGTATGCATAACCTCCGGATGGAACTGTGTTGCATAAAATCCCTTTTCGGGATTCTCCATTGCAGCCACCGGACAATCCTTGGTATGGGCTGAAATCCTAAATCCTTCCGGCACCTCTGCTATATAATCCGTATGACTCATCCAGGTTGTTATCTTAGCTTTAACTCCCTTGAAAAGAAGCGATTTTTCTTTTGCAGAGTCTGAACTGTCCTTACTATTTACATCGATTATAGTCTCTGTCCTTCCGTATTCACTTACCGGAGCTGTTGCAACCCGACCTCCCAGTAAATGTGCCATTAGCTGTGAACCATAGCATATACCGAGAATAGGTATTCCCAACTCAAATATTTCTTTGCTGTAAGATGGCGAATCCTCAAGATAAACGCTGTTCGGACCTCCGGTAAAAATGATTCCCTTCGGATTCATATCCCTTATCTTATCAATGCTCATTGTATAAGGATGAACCTCTGCGTAAACATTACATTCACGGACTCTTCTTGCAATCAGCTGATTATACTGACCACCGAAATCAAGAACTATAATCAATTCCTTATTCATTACTGTTTCTCCAAAGTCATAACATTATCACTTAGTCAGAACCTCAATAGCTTTCTGAAGCTGAGGATCCTCATCATGAGGAATATTTATCATTTTCTTCTGCTCTTTTGATACATCTACTTCTATGTCCGGCTCGATACCAAGCTTATGAATATCATTTTCAGCAGGTGTAAAATATTTTGCTATGGTAATCTTTATGGCAGAACCGTCAGAAAGCGGCAGAACCGACTGAACAATTCCTTTTCCGAAGGTTGTTGTTCCGACTATGGTTGCTATACCATATTCCTTCATGTCTGCTGTAAATATTTCGGCAGCACTCGCACTATTTCCATTAACCAATACAACCATAGGAATATCTACAGAATGCCCATCAGAGCATAAATAGTCATTCAATACCTTATCATTCTTATCTTTTACAACTATCAATCTTCCGGGAACCGTGCCTCCTTCAGCCACAGCATCATCCCGAATTATGTAGTCCGTCATTCTGTTTACTGACGTAACGAGACCACCCGGATTATTTCTCATGTCTATGACAAGACCCTTTACGCCCTTGTCTGTAAGGGTATTAATAGCTTCCTCAAACTGATCCGGTGTATTCTCAATGAACTGATCTACTTCGATATATCCGATATTCCCATCCAGAACTTCGTAATCCACTGTGATATTCTGAATCTTTTGTCTCGGAACATCAATTTCCAGATAGTCCGGCTCACCTTCTCTGTACATTTTAAGGTGTGCTGTTGTTCCGCTGCTTCCCCTGATATAATTAACAACCTCATCAAGCTCCATAGCGGTTGTCACTTCAATATCGTCAATCTGAATAAATACATCTCCCGGAAGCAGACCCGCTGCCTCTGCCGGGCTTCCCCTGAGAGGTTTTACAACATATATTGTATTATTATCTATATTTTTCGAAACGGTTGCACCTATTCCGACATACTCACCGCTATCATCCTCATTTAGCCTTGCAAACTCCTCAGGTGTATAGTATACGGAATATGGGTCATCCAGTCCCCTCATTATACCGTCATAATAACTTTCTTCTCTTTTCTCCGGATCTTCATCAAAGTAAAAATAATTATCTACCAGTGTATTAATCTCATTTGTTTTTTTCGTCACATCATTTGAGAAAATGTCAAATTCCTCGCTGCTTCCTCCGGTGGATGAAGCAGCTTCCGTGGATAATGCACTACTGCCTTCATCCGGTTGCCCCTCTTTTCCCGAGCCACAGGATGCTGATCCCATTACCAGCGTTACAGCCAAAATTGAAGCTAATACTTTCTTATATCTTTTCATCATTTTAGAACATCTTCTTTCTTAACTATTTAATAAAACTGCATTACATCAACATATTCACCGTTTACCCTCATAGCATAGTGAAGATGAGGTCCAGTAGAATAACCTGTATTTCCGGAAAATGCCACAACCTGACCGGCCGAAACAATATCTCCTTCACTGCAGTTATAGGCTGAAAGATGGTAAAAAATAACCGTCATTCCGCCGCCGATATCAATCATTACACAATTTCCACCGGTCCCCATATATCCGACATAAATAATAGTTCCAGGAGCCGGCGCTATAACCGGTGAGCCTTCAGGGCAGGCAATATCTGTTCCTCTGTGGAATGATCCCCATCTTGGTCCAAATGGAGATGTAATAGTTGTACTGGATGGCATTGGCCACAGCAGCGCACCTTCAAATTTAACATTTACCGCCGTAGATAACTGAAGCTTTGCCCTGTATTCCAGTTCCAGCTGAACCAGCTTGGCATCTCTCTGCTTCTCTAATTCCTCAATAGTTTCAAGTGCTTCCTGAGCTTCATCTATCTTTCTCTGATAACTGTCGATCTGCTTTACCTTTTCTTCTGACAGCAGCTCTATAGCCTCCTGCTGGCTCTCTAATGCATCCTTTATTATATCTATATCTTCATCGAGCGTTTCAAGCAGCACCTTTTTATTTGCTATTGATCTCCTTTTATCCTCCAGATCATCCAGAAGCTTTTGATCATAAAGCTCAACTGCTCTTATATATTCCAGCTCATTTATGACCGCATTAAAATCAATGGCCTGAAACAATGCATCCAGATAAGTGAATCTATTATTTTCATAATCCACTCTGATATGCTCCATTAACTGGGCATACTGCTCCTGCTCCTCTGCTTCAGCCACCTTTAGCTGTTCTCCGAGATCCGCAGCCGTATTTACAGCAAGACGCTGTTTTTCCTCAAGTTCATCTATCTGATCCTGATAACTGATAATCATGGAATCGAGTTCCTGAAGTCTGGTTATAAAGTCATTCTGAGTTGTCATCAGATCATTAATAAGCTGCTGAACCTCTATTTTATCTTTTTGGGTAGCTTCTATCTGCTGTTTGAGAGCCATGATAGCTGATGTATCATATACCGGTACACCTGTATAGCCTGTAATCGTGGAATTTTTCTTTGCGTCCGTATCGGATGCCGTGGGAACAGAACCTCCACCACCCGACTGGCCGCCACCGGAATTTCCGCCGGAGCCTTCTTCTGTAGTCGCCTCAGTAGTTCCTTCCGTATTTCCTTCCGTTGAATTACCGGAGCCTCCCTCTGTAGAAGCTTCTTCAGTGGGAATTTCCACCGGTTCTTCTGTCGGAATCTCAACCGGAACTTCTGTAGGTACTTCAACCGGCTCCTCCTGTGGAGGTTCACTATTACCTCCTGAGTCAGCAGGAGCAGCCTCGCCGGGCTGCTCTGACTCTGCGGATTTGCTGATTACGGGATTATGCATTCTACTTGATGCATAAACCATCCCTCCTGCAAATAGAAATGTAACCAGAAATATCGTTATTGTAAGCAACTTTCGCTTCAATATCCAATCCTCCGATTTATTTTATAATTGCTTTTTACATAACATCATACTTTAAGATGCTTCTTTGTGGTAAAGAAGCTTCCGAAGAAACCTATACCGATACCGATAATAAGTATTGCAGGTCCGAGAATCTTAAACATTTCATTAAGCGGTATAAACTCAAATAAACTCTTAAGAATCGTAAGTCTGCCGGCAATATATCCAAGTATGGAATCATAAAGGAAGTAAAGCAGTATTACCGGTATTACAGATCCGACAATTCCTATGATAACACCTTCTACTATAAACGGTGCTCTGACAAATGAATTTGTTGCACCGATAAGTTTCATGATCTTAATCTCTTCACGTCTTACGGTAATACCGATTGTAATTGTATTATTGATAAGGAATATTGATACCAATAACAGAATTACAATGATTCCGAGTGACGCATATCCTACGAAAATATTAATAGCTGAAATGGTATCTGCGGTATATTCCGAACTTGCAACACTTCGTACTCCTTCCAGCTCATTCAGGAATTGAACAAAGTCTGCCTGCTTACTTACATCCTTCAGCGTGATAGTATATGATGCAGAATTCGCAAGAGGGTTATCATTTCCGAATGCTGCTCTTGCTGCTTCAGGATCATCATAAATACGGTTTGAATAATCAAGCCATGCCTGCTCGGGACTTACAAAATCCATGGTATTAACCTCAGGTCTTGTCTTGATCTGTTCTCCGATAAGATCTATATTCTGCTGGGAAATTCCCTCATCAAAGAATACTGAAATCGAGATATTACTTTCTATCTTCTCCAATGCATTTCTGAAGTTTACCAGAACTATATAGAACAATCCGAAAATGAAAAGACAAGCTATGATTGTACCAATAGATGCAAGTGAGAACAGAATATTTCTGCGGATATTTTTAACACCCTGTCTAAAACTATACCAAACTGAACTAATCCTCATCTATGTAACCACCCTTCTCGACATCGCTTACTACAACACCCTTTTTGATGGTGATAACTCTCTTCTTCATAACATTTACTATTTCCTTGTTATGCGTAACAACTACAACTGTTGTTCCTTTAGAATTAATCTCATCAAGAAGATTCATAATCTCCCATGAATTCTTAGGGTCCAGATTTCCTGTAGGCTCATCGGCCAGGATAATTTCAGGTTTATTTACAAGTGCTCTCGCAAGAGCCACCCTCTGTTGCTCACCACCTGAAAGCTGTCTGGGAAAAGATTTATACTTATCTGCAAGGCCTACAAGAGCAAGCATAGCAGGAACCTGACGTCTTATATAACGAGATGGGGTTTCAATGACTCTCTGAGCAAATGCCACATTCTCATAAACTGTCCTGTCCTTAAGCAGACGGAAATTCTGAAATACTACTCCGATTTTCCTTCTCGCCTTTGGAATCTGCCTTCTTTTAAGTTTTGAATAATCAAATCCCGCAACTTCAATCTTACCCTTTGTAGGAACCAGTTCCCTAAGCAGGAGCTCAATAAGTGTGGTTTTACCCGAACCGGAGCTACCTACTATAAAGACGAATTCTCCGTCTTCAATCTTCAGATTCACATCCTTCAGAGCAACTGTGCCTGTAGGGTATTTCATTGTAACATTTTCAAGTTTAATCATTACCTATCCAAACCCTTCCTTTATTTCGTTTTAGAAGTCATGTGTTTCCATATACTTCATATACTTTACTACCATAAGAGCAATCTTGAATGTAATGGCATCCTCAAAAACTCTGAGGTCAAGGCCGGTTGCCTTTTCGATCTTATCAAGTCTGTATACAAGAGTATTTCTATGGATATACAGCTGCCTTGATGTCTCGGATACATTCAAGCTGTTCTCAAAGAATTTCTGAATGGTTGTAAGTGTCTCATCGTCAAATTCGTCAGGTGATTTACCATCGAATATTTCCTTAATAAACATACGACATAAAGGTATCGGAAGCTGATATATAAGTCTTCCTATGCCAAGATTACTGTATGCTATGATATTCTTGTCACTATAGAATATCTTACCTACATCAAGTGCCATTTTTGCTTCTTTATAAGAACGTGACACTTCCTTGATCTCATTTACTATAGTACCAAAAGCTACATGAACTGAGATCATAGCCTCCGTGTTCAACATATCTACTATAATATTTGCGGTCTTTGATAATTCTTCATATGTATCTGTTGACTTTACTTCCTTAACAAGAATGATATTCTTTTCGTCAACCGCTGTTATAAAATCTCTTGATTTAACCGAGAAAATATTTCTGACTGTCTCAAGAGCATTTGTGTCCTTCTCTGTCTTAGTTTCAATAATAAATACACATCTTTTTACATCTGTATCGATATGAAGCTTCTTAGCTCTGTTATATATATCCACAAGTAATAAATTATCAAGAAGGAGGTTTTTAATGAAATTATCCTTATCCGACCTTTCCTTATACGCTACCAGGAGTCCCTGAATCTGGAATGAAGCCATCTTTCCGACCATATAAGTGTTGTCGGAGTCGCCCTTTGCCATAAGCACATACTCAAGCTGCTTATCATCCATAACCTTAAAAAACTGATATCCCAGAAGCGACTGGCTTTCTGCTGCAGATTCAGCAAAAGCTATTACTGCGTCCTCATAATCCAGCACACCGTCCTCTACCGTTTTAGCAAGCAGTCTTCCTTCTGCATCTAAAACGATCAGGTCAACCTGAGTAATTGATTTAATACCTTCTAATGTTTCCTGAAGAATCTGATTTTGAATCATTTCTCACACTCCCATTCTGCTTTATCCCCACATTTATATGTTTCTGTAAACACACTACGTCACATTGTACCAAAAAAAAGCTCCAAAAAAAAGAGGAAATGCGATCTAAACACCGCATTTCCCCATATTTTCATAATATCTTCATACTATATTAAGCTTAACATTCAACTAAAATGACTAGCTTACGATGATTTCCTCTGATTCCTTATCAAAGATATGAATCTTACTAAGATCGAATGCAAACTGAACTGTATCTCCGGGACGAGCAGTTGTACGAGCATTAACTCTTGCTGTGATATCAAACTGATCAATTGAGAAGTACAGATAAACTTCTGCACCGAGCATTTCGTAAATATTGATTCTTGCATCGATAACTGACTCAGGTGAAGACTCGATGAACAGCTGCTCATCATGAATATCCTCAGGTCTGATACCGAGAACAACTTCCTTATCAATGAATCCGCCGGCAATAAGCTTATTAGCCTTAGCTTCAGGAACCTTGATTGAGTGTGAACCGAACATAAGGAGAACATCTGCTCCTGACTTAACAACCTTACAATCGATGAAGTTCATAGGTGGCATACCCATGAATCCTGCAACGAAGAGGTTTGTAGGATGATCATAAAGGTTCTGAGGTGTATCAACCTGCTGAATGATACCATCCTTCATAACTACGATTCTTGTACCAAGTGTCATAGCTTCTGTCTGGTCATGTGTAACGTAGATGATAGTTGTCTGAAGTCTCTGATGAAGCTTTGAGATCTCAACACGCATCTGTACACGAA
>CAMOCO010000069.1 GCA_946610715.1 uncultured Clostridia bacterium
TGATTAGTTAATTAATTAGTATATGGTTGATTAATAATTGATATGTTTTATAATATGACTTAGGTCAGCAGACGTTGGCCTGAGTCATATTTTTTGTACGCTTTACGGCGTACTTTTTACAGAAGAAATATAGATAGGATATGGATATGAAGAAGATCACCATCGGCATTATCGCACATGTTGATGCGGGCAAGACAACTTTAACCGAAGCGCTTCTCTATAAGACAGGTATGATCAGAAAAGCCGGTCGGGTAGACAGTCGTGACAGCTTTCTGGATACAGAATCTCTGGAAAGAAAAAGGGGAGTTACTATTGTTTCAAAGCAGGCTGTTCTGGATTTTCCTGAGGACGATCTCAGGATAACAATTATTGATACGCCCGGTCATATGGATTTTCGTGCGGATGCAGAAAGGGCTTTTTCTATACTTGATGCAGCTGTTTTTATTATCAGTGCAGCGGATGGTATTGACGATGATACAGGAGAACTCTTTAAACTGCTCGATGCTGCTTCGATTCCGGTATTTATATATATAAATAAAACAGATCAGATAAAATATGATGATGAGGAACCGGATGAGTTTAAGGAGAGAGTTATCAGTCCGCTCATGAAAAGTATTGAAAATAAAATACTTCGACATGATGAAGGCGTGTTTATTGCGACGGATGCGGTTTCTGATTTTGAATCAATTGCCGCAAGTGATGAGACAGCTATGGAAGAGTATTTTGAAAGTGGGAAATTGTCCGAAAATACTATTACATCGCTTATAGAGAATAGAAGAATATTTCCGGTATATTATGGCAGCGCCCTAAAGATGACCGGAGTGGATGAACTTATTTTGGGTATAAGAAGGCTAAAAGATTCGGTTGCTATTAATAATATAAGTGAAGCGTCCGGAAATGATTTTGGTGCAGTCTGCTATAAGGTTTCAAAAGATGATAAAGGAGTTCGGCTTACTTTTGTGAAAGTCACCTCCGGAAGTGTAGCTGTCAGGAGTGAGATTAATGAAGAAAAAATAAACCAGATTCGGCTATACAGCGGCGGGAATTATAAGCTGATGGATAAGGCTGAGGTTGGTGATGTGGTTGCATTTACCGGTCTATCCAACGTATTCGTCGGAGATGGAATAGGTATTGATCCGGGAATAACTTTTAATCAGAGTAAGGCTGTTCTCAGATATGGAATTATCCTGCCGGACGGACTCAGTGACAGTGAATTCCTGCCTATGCTCAGACAGCTTGAAGAAGAGGAGCCGCTTCTCAATATTTCAAAAAACAGCAGGACCGGCCGTACGGAGATTTCCTGTATGGGCGAATTTCAGCTGGAAATCATAAAGAATCTTATCTCTGAAAGGTTCGGTGTTGATGTATCCTTCGATGAGGGTGACGTTGTATACAAGGAAACTATAGCATTTCCAAGCTACGGAGTTGGACATTTTGAACCTCTCAGACATTATGCTGAGGTGCATCTGTTCCTTGAACCTTTGCCGGAGGGCACGGGTATCAGAGTCGGGACAGATCTAAGCTATGATAAACTGGGTGCGGCATTTCAGAGAATTGTCATGGATGAACTGTCACGGGACAGGCTGTACGGCGTTCTTACAGGCTCGAAGCTTACAGATATTAAGATAACCCTTGTGGCAGGCAAATCTCATGTGAAGCATTCTGAGAGCTATGATTTCAGGCATGCCGCAAGACGCGCTGTAAGGCAGGCTCTCATGAAAACTGAAAATGTCCTTCTTGAGCCATATTTCAGCTTTGTTATAACACTGCCTACGGAATATGTGGGCAGAGTTATGAATGATATTGACAGGATGAGCGGAAATGCGATCCTTTCCGAAAGCGATGAGGAAAGTGCTGTTTTGACCGGCTTTGCTCCTGCAGTATATATGAAGAATTATCAGTCCGAGCTGACTAAGCTTACCGCCGGAAGAGGAAGAGTCAGTGTGAGTATGGGCGGATACAAGAAATGTCACAATGCCGGGGAGATTATAGAACGCTACGGATATGATCAGGACGCAGATAGAAATAATCCTTCCGGATCAGTATTTACTGAACATGGCGCAGGCAGATATGTTCCGTGGGATGAGGTTGATGCTATGGCACATGCGGAGTCCAGGATTGATGAGCTGCTTTACGGAACTAATGAGGAAGATGAAGAGGCCGCTTCCCCCAAAGGTTTAGATAATAGTTCGGGCAGATCCTCTGATAATGACAGAAGCCTGATGGAGAGGCTTGACGCCATAGGTTATGAAGAAGTTGAAGCTATTCTGAATAAAACTCTCGGTGCAAATAAGCATAGCGACCCTTTGGAAAAGAGAAGATATATTTATAAAAAGAGCAGTTCCGCATCATATTCAGGCAAAACAACTTATAAGGATCAGGCAAAAGCAAGAAATACTGTAAACAGGGAAAAATACCTTCTAGTTGATGGATATAATATGATATATGCATGGGATGACCTTAAATGTTTTGTGGCTGATAATATGACAGCGGCCAGAGATAAGCTTCTGGACATAATGTCGGAATATCAGGCAATCAGAGGAATTAATGTAATTGTTGTATTTGATGCTTATAAAGTACCCGGACACGGAACGGAACTCTTTGATTATCATAATGTTCACGTGGTATATACGAGGCAGGCAGAGACCGCAGATCAATATATAGCAAAATTTGCCATTGAAAAGAATAAACAATATGATATAACCGTTGCTTCAAATGATGGTCTGATTCAGCTTATCATAGCAGGTGCCGGTGCAATAAGGTACAGCGCCACTGACATGAAGTATGAAATAGATGCAGCAAGAGAGAGTATAAGTGAGTACATCAAGTAAAGTAAAAAAATGGCTTGCATATACAAATAGATTGTGATATTATGACCAAGTATGATTTTCAGAGGATTATGTTTAAAATTCGGAGGAAAAGATTTTGAAGACAGCCTTAACTATCGTATTTATAATTGTTGCAATTGCACTTTCAATAATTGTTCTTTCTCAGGAAGGAAAGGATAATGGCTTTGGTTCCGCACTTACGGGAACGGTTGATACATACTGGAGCAAGAATAAGAAACATTCCAAGGAATCTGTTATCAAGAAAGTAACAGCAGTTCTCGGTGTACTTTTTATAGTAATCGCCGCAGTTCTTGGTTCCAAGTGGTTCAGATAAGACTAATGAAGGTGCTTTGCAAACGCAAAGCACTTTTTTTGTGCGTAACAGACTAAAACAGAAATATGAGGGGATAAAGATGGAGAAGGAATATAGCGAAGAGGAAATGAATTTCCGAGAAGAGATGCATGATAAGATACTGGATCTGATGGCTGATAGAGACTATAAGCCGTCAAGATATAAAGAGTTCAGGCATTTTTTTGATATTAAACCTGAAGAAGAGGATATGTTTATAAATCTTCTAAATGATATGGAAGATGAAGTCAGCATAATTAAGACTAAAAATAACAGGTATATGCTGCCACCCGATAATGTTCTTGTCGGAACATACCTCAGTACAAGGAGAGGATTTGGCTTTGTCAGAGTTGAAGGCTATCAGCAGGATTTCTTTATCTCTGCCAGAGACAGTATTAATGCTTTTCATGAAGATAAGGTACTTATTCAGGTTACAAAGTACAGCCATTCCGCTGATATGAGAAGTGAAGCGAGAATCGTAAGAATTCTGAACAGAGGTGTGACGGAGCTTATCGGTGTTTATATGAAAAGCGATGGATATGGCTTTGTTATTCCCAATAATAAAAAAATTGCAGATGACATTTTTATACCTGAGAAGGCAAGTCAGGGAGCTGTTACAGGAAATATTGTAATAGTAGACCTTCAGGATTACGGTACCGGAAAAAAGTCTCCTACGGGTATTGTAAGAGAAGTTATCGGACATATAGATGATCCGGCGACAGACATATTATCTGTTATTAAGAGCTACAATATTCCGGTTGAATTTCCGGACGATGTGGAGAAAGAACTGGAGTCAATTCCCGACAGTGTGTCGGAAGAACAAAAGAAGGGACGCAGGGATTTCCGCAATCTTGATACGGTGACTATTGACGGTGAAGATGCAAAGGATCTGGATGATGCTATATCGCTTGAGTATAAAGACGGTATATATCATCTTGGCGTACATATCGCCGACGTGTCTGAATATGTACGTGAGAATTCGCCGCTGGATAAAGAGGCACTTAGGAGAGGCACCAGCAATTATCTGGTGGACAGTGTTATTCCCATGCTTCCGCATAAACTGTCCAATGGTATATGTTCGTTAAATCATGATGAGGACAGACTGACACTTTCCTGCGTTATGGATATAGACGAAAATGGCCGCGTCATTTCTCATGAAATATGCGAGGGTCTTATAAATGTTAACGAGCGTATGAATTATACCGATGTGGCAGCTATTCTGGAGAATAGGGAAGATGCGCCTGTAGAAAGATATAAAAAGTTAATACCGATGTTCAGGCTTATGCTTGAACTGTCTCTTAAACTCAGAGCAAACAGACATCGCAGAGGATCGATTGATTTTGATGTTGCCGAAACAAAAATAATTGTGGATGAGGATCATAAGCCGGTCGAAATAAAACCATATGAAAGAAATGATGCCACCCGAATTATAGAGGACTTCATGCTTGTGGCAAATGAGACGGTTGCAGAGGAATACTTCTGGGCTGATATTCCGTTTGAATACAGAATCCATGAGATTCCGGATGAAGAAAAGGTGGATAACTTAAGAGCACTTATCAGAAGCTTCGGACTGTATTTTAAGGTTAGCCGAGATAAAATGCATCCAAAGGAATTCCAAAAGCTCCTTGATAATATTAAAGGAAAGCCTTATGAAGCGCTTGTGACCAGACTGACACTCAGAAGTATGCAGCAGGCCAGGTACAGCACGGATTGTTCGGGACATTTCGGACTGGCTTGTAAATACTATTGCCATTTTACATCTCCCATCAGAAGATATCCGGATCTTCAGATACACAGGATAATCAAGGAAAATCTTCATGGAAAGCTGGATGAAAGAAGAATAAAGCATTTTGCCAAGATACTTCCTAAGGTTGCCGAGGATAATTCATTTAAAGAACGAAGAGCTGAGAATGCCGAAAGAGATGTGGAGAAGCTGAAGGAAATTGAGTTTATGGCTGAACATATTGGAGAAGAGTTCAGCGGAATGATTTCGGGATTTACAAATCAGAATATTTTCGTTGAGCTGGACAATACTATAGAAGGCGCTGTGAACGTAGCAACTATTACCGATGATTTCTACAGTTATAATGAGGCTAAAATGGAAATGGTGGGCAGCTCCACCGGCCATAAATACAGGCTTGGAGACAGAGTGACGATACGAGTTATAAATTGTGATAAAATTGACAGAGTAATTGATTTTGAATTTACAGAATGATTGATATTTAATTTAAAGAGTGATTGATATGGCTAAGGAAAAAGGAATAAGACTTATAGCAAATAATAAAAAGGCCTTTCATGATTATTTTATCGATGAGAGTTTTGAAGCCGGGATAGAACTTTTCGGTACGGAAGTAAAATCTTTGAGGCAGGGGAACTGTTCCATCAAAGAAGCTTATGTAGGTGTTCAGAACGGGGAAATCTTTATTTACAAAATGAATATAAATCCATATGAGAAGGGAAATATATTCAATAAGGATCCGCTGAGAACAAGAAAGCTTCTGCTTCATAAATATGAGATAAATAAGCTGGCCGGTAAAATCAAAGAAAAGGGGTATACTATCATGCCCCTTAAAGTTTATTGGAACGGCAGTAATGTAAAGGTTGAAATCGGTCTTGCCAGAGGTAAAAAACTATACGATAAGAGAGCTGATATCGCGAAGAAAGATCAGAATCGTGAAGCGGCAAGAGAGTTTAAGGTAAGAAATCTTAAATGATTCAGGGTAAGAAAACTTAAATGATTCTTGATTTTCATTCATTATGAATGTAAAATATGTTGGTAAAAAATTTTTAAGGAAGATCGTGCAATGAGTCAGGAAAAAGTAGACAGATATAAAAAAGAGAAGAAAAACAGAGTTAAAACCATAAAGAAGCAGAAGGTAAAAAAAGTATTTAAGATTTTTATCCTATGCGTGATTCTTGGATGTGTTATAGGCATTCCTGTTGGCAGAGGAATATATAAGTACCAGAAGAAAAAAGCAGCAGAGCATGCTACAATTTCTTCACTTGAATTTGATACCTGGTTTGATGACTATTGGGTTGAAAACTATTATGATCTTTATAAGGGTGTTGATTATGAAAACTCTGATGCCTCCGAAACTGACAGTATAGATACTGAAGGTGTCGAAGCAGAAGATATCGATGTAAATGTTGAGCCTGAAGATATCGATGTGGATTCTGTAGAAGAGACAGTTCCGGAAGGTGATACGAATTCAGCTGAAGAAGCTGAACCGGTTGCTGATCCGACAGGAGATGTTGGTGAATAAAGACAGGTCATCATATGATTGATTAAACATAGAAGGGGTAGTACTGGTTTCGACAGGGATTTGGAAATTAGGGCAGCCATCCGAGGTGAGGGACCTCGTAAAAACCTTTAAAAAAAATAAACGCTAACGATAGAGTAGCACTCGCTGCCTAAGGGCAGCTGTCCGCCGCGTGTCATCCGATGCATGCGATCCGGGCATCGATGAGTCGGAGAACTTCCTCCCAAAGCTTTGAGGGCAGGGAAGATTCATGAAGCTACTGAAATCACAAGCCTGTCAGACGGCGTGTGACGTAGGGAATGTAAAATGACTGACTGTGATGGGAGATACCGTAATGGATGGGTCTTTGGACCGGGGTTCGATTCCCCGCTACTCCACTAAAGAAGAGGTATACGAACCCAAGTCTGATTTTCGTATACAAGAATATTTTCGGATTCATTGTCAATACAGATGACTTTGAATCCGATTTGTATTTATAAAGAAATAGTTACAATTTAAAGATAGGTTAAGTTATGAAGGACATTGATAAACAAAAAATTGGATCGATACTTATAATTCTTGCGGGAGTTTTCTGGGGGAGTATGGGGATTTTCGTGAGAAAACTCGGCAGTATAGGCTTTGATTCCATTCAGATTGTAGCCATCAGAGTTACGCTATCTGCGATGATATTCAGCTTGATACTGCTGATAAAGGATAGAGTAGGATTCAGGATAAGACCAAAGGATATAATTCTTTTTATGGGATTGGGATTTGGAAGCATTCTCTTTTTTACCACATGCTATTTTAAAGCAATTTCAATGATGTCTTTATCGACGGCGGCGATACTCCTGTATACATCACCGGTATGGATTATGCTGATGTCAGTCCTGTTCTTTCATGAAAAACTGACCGGGAGAAAAGTGCTGGCACTCATTATAGCATTTGCCGGATGCGTTCTTGTATCGGGAATATCGGGAGAGGGAGTTACACTTACAGGTCTACTTGTAGGTCTTGGATCCGGTATCGGTTATGGCTTATACAGCATTCTTGGAACAATTGCTCTGAGAAGATATTCGCCGTATACGGTTACGGCCTATACATTTATATTTGCAGCTGTGGGATCTGTTTTTATCTGCCGCCCGGCGGAGCTTTTATCAAGATTTGAAGCCCGGGATAATATATTTCTATTAATCCTATTTTGCATTTTAACAGCCTTTGTTACTGCAGTCATTCCCTTCATGGCATATACGCTGGGACTTCGATGGGTGGAGGCGAGCAGAGCGGGCATTCTTGCGACTGTTGAACCTATGGTTGCCACACTTTTTGGTGTGATAATATTTTCTGAACCGCTGAAACTCTTATCACTACTGGGAATTATCATGATACTTTCTGCGGTGATAATATTAAATGTCAGATCAAAGGAAAAGCATTAAATAAGAAATCATTCCTATTTCTTATTTTTTAATATGATATCAGCTGCGTTTGTCACATAACTCTTTATATATTCAGGATTACCTAGAAATGAGTCACATATTTCAATATATGATATTTTATCTTTATAATTATTCTTATAAGCCGGAACCTTTTCTATATTTCCGCTTAGCTGTGATATGAAAAGTCCTCTTTTTTCCTCAAAGCTTTCTTTGGAGGATGCATAGTAATATTTCATGGTGCCGTCAATTACCGAGGCTTTTACTACAGCCTGCATCCCCTCGCCATCAAAACTCACGCCGTTTAATGATGAAAATATCGGTCTCGGAAGAGGGTGCTTCAGACTGATTCCGATAATAAGATAGAGTCTTTCATTTTTAACTTCGGTTTCGATTTTTGAGATGTCAAAAAGACCCTTCGAAACAGATTCTATATTAAAAATAAGAGATAAATGCATCATTCCGAACATGTCATCTCTGTTATGCTGTATGCAGAGATGCTTGGAATTTGGATTTCTGTCGGAGATGTATGAAAGATATATATCTATCAGCTGTCCTCCGTTATATTTATCTATTCTATCAAGTCCCAGATACCTTTCGATGGTCTTCTGCTTGATATTTGGGAGTCCGAGGGCGTATTTATATGGTCTGATCATTTTCATAAGATCGACATTTTTTATACTGCGGAAATGATCAGTGATGCTCATTCCCATTTTACTTTGTATAAACTGCATCCTGCGTTTTACAAAATTTATATCGAAAGCTTCGCCGTTAAAATCTATAAGCACGGTGTGTCGGGACAGTATTTCCTGAAATTCTTTGATTATAGCAGGCTCAGAACGACCGTCATCATTAAAGAGGAGAAGAGTCTGCCATTTTCCGTCTTCCCTCAGATTTATACCGATCATATAGATAAATGAACGGTCCGGGGATAGACCCGTGGTCTCAATATCAAACATCATTATTTTTTCATCGGGATATAGCTCATCAAGTATTCCGATGTAAGGGATATCCTTATTTTCAAATGTTTCACGAATTATTTCCATAGCTGACACCTGTTTAAAATTTGTAGTATTATGTGAAAAACGATATAATTATAGCATGTATTATAAGGCAACAGTCAACTATATATATGACAATATTGCACAGAAAAACTAAATAATTTTATGTTGAAAGAAATAATATTTATAATCTCGTTTTTGACAGTTAAAAAAAGGTAAAAACTCCACAACCAGCATAAATAC
>CAMOCO010000070.1 GCA_946610715.1 uncultured Clostridia bacterium
ATTCATCCTCAAAATTGAGAATATTATAAATATTTGCCCCACGGAATTTGTAGATGGACTGATCGTCATCACCCACTACACAAAGATTTCTGTATCCGTCAGCCAGCATCTTAATCAGCAGAAACTGACTGTGATTTGTATCCTGATACTCATCAACCATTATATATTTAAATCTGGTCTGATATATCTTAAGTACTTCGGGATCCTCCATAAAAAGACGGATCGTAGTGAAGATAAGATCATCAAAATCCAGAGCATTGTTCGACCTCAGTCGTCTCTGATACTCCTCATAAACTCTTGCTTTATTCATATCTCTGAGACTGGTGCCTGCCATACGAAGCATATCATCGGGACTCAGAAATTCTTCCTTTGCCTTGGATATAGCTGCCATCATCATCTTTTCCGGATAAACTTTATTATCCAGTTCGAGATATTTCAGGGTTTCCCTGATAAGTGACTTCTGATCGGATGTATCATAGATCGTAAAATTATTTTTTCCGCCTATGCGGTCATAGAACCTTCTGAGAATCCTTACACACATAGAATGAAATGTACTGACCCAGACACCTTCCGCACCTTCCTCAACAAGCTTATCAACTCTTTCTCTCATCTCTCTCGCAGCCTTGTTGGTAAAGGTAATTGCAAGGATGTTATACGGATCGACCTGCTTTTCTTCTATAAGGTAAGCAATTCTGTGTGTTATGACCCTGGTTTTGCCGCTCCCCGCACCTGCCAGAAGAAGCAACGGTCCTTCAGTTGTTGTTACTCCCATTTCCTGCATGGGATTCATATTATCAAGATTCATTTATCGTCATCCTTCGTTATAAAAAAGGCCACCCGTTATCACGAGCGGCCTTAAGATAGTTTCTTATATAAACCGGCTTATTCCTGTGATGTCACACCAAGTTTTGCCTTAAGTGCTGCAAGCTCATCCTGAACACTTGAATCAGGAGCTGCATCATATTTTGAAGCAAGCTGATCAACTTCATTTGTCTGAACTGAATAATTAAGCTGAGCCTCTGCCTCTGCTCTGTCAAGCATAGCATCTGCCTTATCTTCCATTCTCTGGAATGCAGCAATGCTGGATGAAGAATCTACACTTGATGTAACCTTATTGATATCCTGCTGAGCCTTAGCCACACGAAGCTTAGCCTTGATGGCATCTTTTCTTGACTCAAGTTCTGATATATCACTAACCAGCTTGTCATGCATCTGTCTCATCTTCATTGAGTTAGCTGCAGCAGCCTCATATGTCTTCTGCATGCTTTCCTGCTTAGCCTGAAGCTTAGCTTTCTCCTGAAGGAACTTAGCTGCATCAGCATCATTTCCTGCAAGAACAGCCTTCTCAGCATAGTTCTGCATCTTATTTACTTCTGCCGTAACCTCATCAAGCTGTCTCTTTGCTCTGTTTTCATCTGCCATAACTTCAGCAGTTTCATCACGAACCTTTGCCAGATCCTTGTTAAGATTTCTCATTGTCTGATCGATCATCTTCTCCGGATTCTCTGCCTTGTCAAGAAGTGCATTGATGTTCGATGACATTATGTCCTTAAATCTTGAGATAATTCCCATTTTTCAAAATCCTCCTAATAATAATTTCCTTCACCTAAGTGTGAAACCCACTAATCAATTATAGCCTATAGACTTAAAATATACAACAAAAACATTAGCTTACCACGCCCATTATGACCGATTTTTTATCTATTGGTGATGATGATACACAATATGCCGCAGCCAGTCTTTCGGCAGCTGTTTCTATGACATCTTCATTGTTTGTATATAAGGTTGCCAGCAATTCTCCTGTCTTTATCCTGTCTCCCAGTTTTTTATGTATAATGATTCCCGCTGAGCTGTCAATGGAGTCCTCTTTTGTCAGCCTGCCCGCTCCCAAAAGGCATGAAACATTTCCTACTTCCTCAGCATCACAATTGGACAGATATCCTTCTTTATCACATACCACATCTCTCTTAAGTACTGCCTTACTTAGGATATTTCTGTCATCAATAAAGCTGTCATCTCCACCCTGGGCTCTTACAAACTCCCTGAATTTATTGAGTGCCTTTCCGCTTACAATAGTTTCATCCACCAGGCTCCGGGCCTTATCAAGTAGTGCTTCATTTCCGGGATCCGCTTCACCCAGCATACCTGACATGACAAGCATCCCGGCAGAAAGTTCCCTGCAAAGGGTTAGGAGCCGTTCTTCACCGCTTCCCTTCAATACTTCTACCGCTTCCAGAACTTCAAGGCTGTTTCCGACTGTTTTACCCAGTGGTTCATTCATATCCGAAATTACGGCTAAGGTTCGTCTGCCTGCCATCTTTCCGATATCAACCATAGTTTCGGCAAGAAGTACAGCCTCCTCATAATTCTTCATAAACGCTCCGCTTCCGCACTTTACATCAAGTATTATACTATCCGCTCCGGATACCAGCTTCTTGCTCATAATACTGGAAGCTATAAGCGGTATACAGTCAACTGTTGCCGTAACATCTCTCAGCTGATAGAGCTTTTTATCAGCCGGAGCAAGATTCAGCGTCTGAGCCGCATCGACCATTCCTATATCCAGAAGCTGCCTTTTAAATGCCTCGTCTGATAAATCAGATGAAAAACCCGGAATGCTATCCAGCTTATCTATTGTTCCGCCGGTAGCTCCCAGCCCCCGACCGCTCATCTTTGCAATCTTCACACCCAGCGCTGCAGTTATGGGACCGACAATAAGTGTGGTCTTATCTCCGATTCCACCTGTAGAATGCTTATCCAGCTTCGCCCCGGGTATATCCGACAGATCAAGTCTTTCACCGCTGTCCGCCATGGCAAGGGTAAGCTGAACTGTTTCTTCTTTATCCATTCCGTTAATACATATCGCCATCAATAGGGCAGCCGCCTGATAATCGGGTATGCTTCCGTCTGTATAGCCTTTAACAAAGAATTCAATCTCTTCCTTTGTCAGCTTTTCTTTATTCTTTTTCTTATCTATGATATCGTACATTCTCATGGGCAGTTCCTCCAAATAACAACAATTCAGCCCTGTCACTCGCCACACTTTTCCAGAGACGCGTTCAGTTCTTCCGTTCCGGGAAGCACAAATCTTCCATCCCTTATGATGTCAACCCTTCTTCCGTCATTATAAACCGCCGTTATTCTGCCAAGTTCATTATACGGAATGGTTATATCCGTATGGCAGTTAAAATATGCTTTTTCCATATCTGTGTTTCTGAGAAGCGAAAAATCATTCTCTCTTGAAATGATTTCTTTACCGTCCGGATTATAAACTTTTTTATCCTCAGCATGACTGTAGCAGGTATCACCGACAGCGAAATGCGGTCCTGTCTTTTCCACAATAAGAATCGGAAGCTTCTCAAGTATATTGAACCTGTGAGCCATATAGTAAGCATCTGTATTGGTTCCTATTGCAAATTCCCCGATAGGAAGTGTCTCATGATTAAAGAGTATATTTTCCTTAATATACTTTTTACCGTCTTCCGGATCGTCATAATTATCGCAGGAATAATCTGTGATAACACCATCCTCAAACCTGAGAGTTATATTTTTAAAATGATAACCGTTCAGATATGCAGAGCTTACATTCAATGTTCCGTAAGTTCCTTTCAAAACCGGCGAAGTAAAGATCTCTCCCACAGGTATATTTACATCTGCAACGCAGTTTTCAAACTGAGTTTCCTTCTCCGGATTCTCAAGCTTCCTCATTGCGACATGCATATCGGTTTTATTTTCCTCTGCACCTATAACTTCCACGTAATCACATGTATCTACAGCATCAATCATATATTGCTGAATTGCCGTATATTTATCATTATCAAGGGTATTCAACTTCATTGTGAAGTCAAAAATCTCCTCAAAGTCACTGCCGATTTCAGGAAGCGGAAAAGCTATTATCGTAAATGAATATGCATCACCCGGTATATAAACATTTGAAATTTCGGAAATCTTTCTATTCATTTTTACCGATACGGACTGCTGCTCATCACTGAGTCTGGCAACACTCTCCTTCGCTATCGGGTCAAAGAGTTCCTCTCCGAAGCTCTCAATCACCGCCGGTCCGGCGTATTCTGCAGCCTTATCTTTAAGTTTTTCATAAGTATTCCCTGTTGCATTTATCCTTTTGTCAGAATACCTGCCGTCGAGGAACAGTGCCTCATCCATTCTGTGATCATATTCAAACTGCTCATTCGGCGACGTCGATACATAGCCCTGCCTTACGACTCCCCGCCTTACAGCCCTGCTTACCGAATATCTGTTAAGTATAGGTTTGAGGCCCATATCGGCAAACTGCATAATGGCAGAACGAACTATCCTTTCCTGCCCAACATGATATCTGATATTAACAGACTTCTTACCTTCGAAACTGACTCTCGTTACATCAAAGCCTCTTCTCATTCCGCCTGTAAACACTGATGCAATCCTGTCGATTTCACTTTGCTTAAGTCCCGCAAGATACTTTGATAAAAGGATCTCATTTTCACTGATATATTCATTATATCTGTAAAGATAAGATGTATTACCGAGATCGGAATCCATTACTATATGATATGCTGTATTTTCATCTGCCACAAGGGTATCATGCAGTCTATCTTCGGTAAATATCTCAGCATAATCAAATGCATAATAAAAGATCGCATCCCTCACCGCTTTAATCTTCGGTCTTTCATCGGCAGTAAATATGCTGTACATTTCAAGATAGAGTTCCATCAGAATGAGGATATTAAGGTTCTTGCCATCAGCAAAAAGCTGGGGCAGATATACAAGTTCAGCTGCGATAAATGACAGCTCACAGCTGTATATCCCAAGCTTTTCTTCCGCATATGAAGGATTTGCATAACTTACATCATATGCATCACCTATTATATCCTTAAACAGTTCATAATTGTCCCGCTTCAGATCTTCCGGAGAATTATCATAGTAATCCGGCTCGGACATTTTATCTGTCAATTCAAACACCCGCTTTAACACTCTCGCGGTTTTCATAAAAAAATCAGAGTAGGACTGATCCTCTATATCAGCCTTCTCCGAAATCTCAAATATCCTGCACTTTGCAAGTTCAAATCTTTCTTTTTCACTATCACTAAGCTTTTGAATCATCTTCTCTCCTATCTGCATAAAAATACAAGCACTACCAGCACCATGGAAATGACACATATGGTAATTGCAGCACGTTTACTCCTTGCCGAACCCACACTTTCCTTCAGGGTAAGCAGTGAAAAAACCAGCCCCGTAAAACCGGAAAGCACACCCGCAAGAAGTACGGCTCCTGCTGTATCAGTAGCCGCACCCTTGGTTATTATTCCATAAAATACCACTCCCAGTGTAATACCTATGGATATTATCCCCAATACTATTGAAATGATCACATCTATTGAAACCATTTCGTCCGCAAAGCGAAAGCCTTTGCTGTGTCGTCTCATATTAAAGCTCCGTTCCTAACTAATTACAGACACTTTCTGATCTCTGAAAGATCGCTGATCCCTTTATCATTCATGAATTTTTCAATTCCGTCTATTACCTTAAGTGTCGTATATGGATCATGAAAATTGGCTGTTCCCACCGCTACTGCAGCAGCACCGGCCATAATAAACTCAAGAGCATCCTCGGCAGATGCAATTCCGCCCATCCCTATAACCGGAACATCAACCGTATGACACACCTGATAAACCATTCTTAGTGCCACAGGCTTAATGGCCGGACCGGACAGTCCACCTGTTGTATTCTTAATTGCAAATGCCCTTCTTTCGATATCTATCTTCATTCCCGTAAGTGTATTAATAAGGGAAATGGCATCAGCGCCTCCCGAAACTGCAGCCTCAGCCATCTCAGAGATGTTGGTTACATTCGGACTCAGTTTCATTATGACAGGCTGCTTCGCCTTCTTTTTTATTTCCGATGTGATTTTTTCAAGGCATCCCGGATCTACGCCAAAGGCAATTCCGCCTTCCTTAACATTCGGACAGGATACATTTATCTCCAGCAGATCAACCCTTGATTCGTCGCTCAGCCTTTCGACCACTTCAACATATTCGGCCTCCGAATGACCGCATACATTGACGATAACCTTTGTGTCCTTTGATTTAAGGAACTCCAGGTCTCTTTTTATAAATGTTTCGATGCCCGGATTCTGAAGCCCTATGGCATTCATCATCCCGGCGGCTGTTTCCGCTATCCTGGGCGTAGGATTGCCCGGCCAGGGAACATTTGCAACGCCCTTGGTTGTAACCGCGCCAAGTCGGGAAATATCAAAGAATTCATCATATTCCATACCGGAGCCAAATGTTCCTGAAGCAACTGTTACAGGATTCTTTAACTTTACTCCGCAAATATCTACAGACATATCCGTCACAGTATCACCTCCTCAGCATAGAACACCGGTCCATCTTTGCATATTCTCTTATTGTTGACCTTGGAATGATCATCGATTTCAGCTGACTCACATACACAGGCAAGACAGGCTCCGACTCCGCAGGCCATTCTCTCTTCCAGCGAAATCTGCGCCTTTATTCCCGATTCCTTACTGAACTTCTGAACACCTCTCAGCATAGGTGTTGGACCGCATGAATATATCATATCTCCAGTCAGATGATACTGATTTACGGCGTCAAGAACATTTCCCTTTATACCCGACTCCCCTGTATCACTAGTCACATAAACTGTAGCTATTTTCTCAAATTCTTCCAGCAGAAATGTCTTATCCCTGTAACCCAGAACAACTGTAATGTCCTCACGGGAAATGCCCTTTTCACTTAATTCTTTGGCAAGTCTCAGCATTGGAGGGATCCCTATTCCGCCACCCAGAAGCAGCGGCTTCTCAGCTTCCGTATTATAGCCGTTTCCCAGTGGTCCTATGACATCAACCGTGTCACCTTCCGTCAGTTTACTGAACTGTCTTGTCCCTTCACCTGCAATTCTGTATACAAGCCTTACTCTGCCGTTCTCTTTATCCAGATCTGCAATACTTATGGGTCTTGGAAGCAGTCTCGACGGATCATTTGTATAAAGAGATACAAACTGTCCGCTATGTGCCCGGCTTACCAGATGAGGTATTTCCAGCCACAGACTGTAAATATCAGTCATCAGTTCTGACTGACTGTAAACCTTAGCCTTATATCTGTCCATATATTCTGCCTTTCATCTTATCTGTCATATATATTTCTGTCACTGCACCGATTCGGTAATGTCTTTTATCATATCAACAGTTGCCTGTCTTGCTGCTTCCGCATATCCCTCCTCACCGAAGGATGCATATTTTTCATTCTTATAAGCCGCAATGATTCCCCTTGAAGAATTAACTATTGCTCCAAGGCCGTCCTCATTGAAGAAGCCCTTCAGGTCACTTCCTTTTCCTCCCTGTGCTCCATAACCCGGCACAAGGATATAAGCCTTAGGCATCAGCTTTCTGAGCATAATGCCCATCTCAGGGTAGGTGGCACCTACAACCGCACCCACATTACTGTAATTTCCGTCCATGGACATGCCGCCCCACTCAACTACCTTCTCAGCCACCGTCTCATAAAGTGTTTTATCTCCGATAGTCTGATCCTGAAATTCACCGGATGATGGATTGGAGGTTTTTACAAGAACAAAGATTCCTTTATCATATTTGTTACATACATCTATAAATGGCTTAACTCCGTCAGAGCCCAGATATGGATTAACAGTAACAATATCTTCATTAAAAGGTGCAAAGCTTCTGGTTCCTACTGTAATCTCACCTATATGACCTATGGCATATGCTTCTGAGGTAGATCCGATGTCGCCCCTCTTTATATCGCCTATAACCACAAGACCTTTTTCATGCGCTAAGTCCACGGTTTTCTTATAGGCTTCAACTCCCGGCACTCCGAACTGTTCATACATTGCTATCTGTGGTTTAACAGCCGGTGCCAGATCATAAATGGCATCAATCAGGCCTTTATTATATTCATATATTGCATCTGCTGCCGCTTCAAGGCTTTCACCTCTCTCACTTATCGACTTTTTCAAAAGAAATGAAGGAATAAATGACATCTGAGGATCAAGTCCCACAACAATAGGCGCATTTTTTTTCTTAATTTCCGAAATAAGCTTTGAAATCATCTGATCTACCTCACTTTATCAATCATTTTACACAGCTTGCCAAGCTGTAACACTTTTAGTATTTTAACAAAAAACTGCTTAGTAGTAAATGCTGCCTTTTATCAAATAAGTGTTTAGTCTTTTTATTCCCAAAGGTGAAACGGGAATACATTCTGATGTACCACTCATATATATCTCGCTGTCATTGTATGATATTATATAATCCGGATTTACCGAATCACCCCGATTTACAGATATAAATCCAATCTTTTCGAGCTCATCCTTTATTTTTTGGGCGCATCTTATATCAAGAGTTATGGTATTTCCGGTTGTATGTATTATGTAATATCTTGAATGTTTTTCGGTAAATACTATACTTCTGATATAGATATACTGCTTTCTCCGATATCTGGTATAGCACAGTATCCCATCAATTCTGGGATTTCCTGCAGAATACTCCTTCCATCTTCCTTTAAGAAAATCAAGCATTTCACCGGCTTCTTTAATATCCACAGGGCTTTCAAGCATCCCCGCACAGTATATCCCGCGGTTAATGAAGTTTATGACATCTTCCCTTTCCGCAGTCAGGATAATATCCACATACTTATAAGGTTCATAACCTCTCAGTTTTCTTATAAATTCTATTCCCGTTATTCTCCCCGAGACCTTATAATCTCCCATCAGGCTGACAATAAACAGTCTGACTTTCTCATTTACCGCATTAATCCATGCATCACTAAAGCTTCTAACGATAATAGTTTTCTCATAAGGTATAGAAAACATAGCAGCATTACGAAGTAACACTGCCTCTTCTTCGTCATAATCAAATATCAAAATCATAGCATACTCCTTTATCACATGACCATGATTTATGAGGATACCAAAAAAAGGTTTATGCCATAAGACATAAACCTTTTTGATGGTGCGCCTAGCGGCGCACGTTTCTAACGGGTTTAAGTCCCGAATCCGCCCGGTAGTGGGAAGGATATAGCCGAAAGCAAGGGTGTCCG
>CAMOCO010000071.1 GCA_946610715.1 uncultured Clostridia bacterium
GTGCTAGAGGATTCGAACCCCCGACCTTCTGGTCCGTAGCCAGACGCTCTATCCAGCTGAGCTAAGCACGCTTATTCGAAACGACCTACATTATAAGTCATGAACCGTAACAATGTCAAGCATGAAGTTTTCAGAAGGCATACATACAGATAAACTGCAGCTTTCATCATATAGTCTTACAGTTCTTACATAATATCCCGTGCGAATGTTTTTTTCTTTATCCGCTGCCGGATATTTTATTATTTCACCGGTTTCCTCATCCTTATAAAATGTTTTCAGAGAGCCTGTTATCCCTTCCCCGGTACATTTAAGATATGCTTCCTTTTCTGTCCAGATATCCCGGAACATTTTTGCAGCTTCTTCCTCGACAGACATGTCAACTCCGCCGCACTCCTTCTTCAGAATTCTCTCAACCCGTTCCCTTTCCGGATCGGAGAACATCCGTCTTGTCACCTTGAATTCCTTATCACTCTTTGTCTCTATATCGATTCCGATGGGCATATCGCCGACTGCGGCGGCGGCATATCCTCCCGAGTGAGACAGATTGCAGCAGATACTATCCTCTACGCTGTGGACAAGGATTTCCGGTTTTTTATTCTTACCTTCTGTTATTTCATATTCCTCTGATGTAAGTCCCTTTTCTTTATAAATTGCATATTCCAGCAGAAGACCTGCGGCAAGAGACTCAGCTCTTACCGCAGGATTCTTCAGCCCGGCGACTTTTTCCCGTCTCGCCGCGGACACCTTATTTATCAATTCACATTCATTTGCCGTAATATATTCATTATCGATATGATATATATAGACATTCATTTCACAATCCTTATATCCATTTTCTTCATGTACATTTCTCCCGGATTTTTATCGGTAACTATTACCGTACCCGTAAAATCGGAAAATGTCACGGCACTTGTCTGCCCGAACTTGTCATGGTCAGCCAGAATAAACCTCGCTCCCGCCTGTGTATTCTGTATGGCAACTCTTTTAATCAGTGCCTCCCTTACATCCGGCGTTGTAAAACCAAGCTTGACACTTACTCCGTTGGTTCCAAAGAATCCCTTGGTAAAATGATATTTTTGAATATGAAGAATTGCATCAGCTCCTACTATCGCTTCGGTATTCTCCTTAAGCTCTCCTCCGATCAAAAGAACCTTCATTCCTTTTCTGACCAGATCCTTTGCATGAGCAACCGCATTTGTTACGTAGGTAGCACTTTTCTCTGTAATATAACCTATCATATACTCCGTTGTGGTTCCCGAATCCAGATATACATAATCCCCGGGCACAATAAGAGATGCGGCATATTTCGCAATCATTAGTTTTTCATCCCGGTTGATCGACTCCTTCATTATTACTGAAAGTTCCGTCTGTGAAGGAGGCTCATCCAGCGCAACCGCTCCGCCGAATACTTTGATAAGTCTTCCCTGTTTACTCAGTGCCGTAATATCCCTTCTTACGGTAGATTCAGATACACCTAGTTCCTTAGTCAATTCCTGAACCGTAGCACTTTTATTTGCATTTACTATGTTCAGAATTGATGACTTTCGTTCCTCTGTAAGCATCTTAACTATGTTTCTCCTTTAAATACTCACTAACATTTGTTTCCAGTACTGTCTTCCTTATAGGAAGTATCCTTCCCGGTGACACTGACAATTCATCGAATCCCATAGCAAGAAATTCCCTGGTAAGTGAGAGGTCTGCGCCAAGCTCACCGCATATTCCCGCCCAGGCATTATGCCTGTGTGCCGCATCAACTATCATCTTAAGCATCCTGAGAATTGCCGGATGATGCGGATCGTAAAAACTATCCAGCGACTGGTTCTGCCTGTCAATGGCGAGAGTATATTGAGTAAGATCATTTGTTCCCACACTGAAGAAATCAACCTCTTCGGCAAGCTCATCAGCTACCATTACGGCTGCAGGTGTTTCGATCATGATTCCCAGCTCAATATCCTTATCATAGGAAATTCCGTCACTGTCCAGTTCCTTCTTTACTTCCGAAACTATTTCCTTGATTTTCTTAACTTCATCAACTGAAATGATCATCGGAAACATGATGGAAATCTTACCAAATGCCGATGCCCTGAGAATGGCTCTCAGCTGGGTTTTGAAAATCTCAGGTCTTGTAAGACATATTCTTATGGCACGAAGACCCATAGCCGGATTTTCTTCATGAGGCAGCTGAAAATAGTCCGCCTGCTTGTCGGCACCGATATCAAGTGTACGTATTATAACTTTCTTACCTGCCAGTGTCTGCGCAACCTGCTTATAGATAACAAATTGCTCATCCTCGGTAGGATAATCTTCGGATCCGAGATAGATAAATTCCGAACGGAACAAACCGATTCCGCCTGCATCATTCTTAAGAACAAGTGCCAGATCCTTGGTATTTCCTATATTTGCGTAAAGATTTATCTTCTGTCCGTCAAGAGTAATATTCTCTTTACCCTTAAGCTGTTCAAGAAGAGCTTTCTTTTCCTGCTCACGCTGCACTATCTTTTTCTTTTCTTCAAGGATCTCAGTATCAGGTTCAATATATACTTTTCCCTCAAATCCGTCAACTATCGCCTCTTTTCCATCCATCTCATCCGTAAGAGGAATATCGCATCCTATAATAGCCGGAATATTCATAGTCTTCGCCAGGATCGATGTATGCGAATTCGCGGAACCGTGAACCGTAACAAAGGAAAGTATCTTATCCTTATCCATCTGCACTGTTTCAGATGGTGCCAGATCATCAGCAACAACGATAACCGGTTCATCGCTTTCTATACCGGCACTTCCGCCTCCTGCCAGACAGTTGACGATTCTCTCTGTAATATCTTTTACATCTGCCGCTCTTCCGCGGAAATACTCGTCGTCCATTTCCAGGAACATTTTCCGGAAGTTGTCTCCCGTCTCGGCTACAGCAAATTCAGCATTAACTTCTTCGGTGCGTATTATATTCTCCACCGAATCGATATAATCCCCATCTTCAACCATAAGCTGATGCGCTTCAAAGATTTCGGCACCGGACTCACCAACTTCCTTTACAGCTTTGTCATGTAAAGCCTGCAGCTGTTCAACCGCCATTTCTCTGGCATTTTCATATCTCTTTATTTCCGCCTCAACATCATCGACCTTTTCACGTTTTACTGCTGTCTCAGTCTTCTTGTATATAGACAGCTTTCCGATTGCAACGCCTTCAAAAACCGCCTTACCTTCAAAAATTATCATTTTGCTGCCACCTCCCATTTTATCTGCTCTCTTTGATCAACCCAATACTGTAACATTCAAATAACTCTTCCAGATCAAAAATCTGTTTTTTCAGCACCTTTCCATTATCTGTATCCCTTACCAGCAGCCGGTGCTTCATAGATTCCGTTATATACATTTCCGGAGTATTATCTCCATTTTTGTCAAACTCACGGTGCTCTGCCAGAGCCATATGATGAGAATTGAATATCAGTGTATAACCTGCTATTCCTGTTTTCTCATGATAAGCTTTTGACAAACCCCCATCGATCACATAGAGTTTCCCGCCGGCCTTAACAGGTCTCTCTCCCTTTGCAACTTTCACCGGCACATGTCCGTTTATTATATGTGATAACTCCGGATTCATTTCAAATTCATCAAATATCTTCTTACAATACTCCTCATTTGCAGAGTATTCGTAGTAAGGATTGTAATTTTCCCTGGACAGTTCCTTATCACTGATTAAAATGTGTTCAAAGGTTGCCATTTTATCTTTACCAAAAAGCGGGGAATCAGGACCTGCCCACAGATACCACATCATATCCACCGCCTCTTTTTTCCTCTTTGGTTCATCCATTTCATCAAGGAAATATGCATCTATTATCTTCTCCTGATAATAATCCATCAGATCTTTACCCGATTTTCTTCCTTCAGGAGTTTCTATCACTTTAAAGTTTCCATCCGAATCCATAGGTATACATCCATGAAACAAAAGATTATTATTGCATATCTTATACAAAGCTCCATGGGAGTATAGAAATTTTATATGCTGCTGAAGCCGCCTGCTGTGCCGGAAAGAATATCCCAGCGTTCCCATAAGCACTTCCTCTTCCGGGGTCAGCTTATACGGATCAGCCGGATCAACAGTCGGAAAATGTGTATCCTTAAGAGGATACTCTTTGCCGCCGATACTTACCACTCCTCTGTCATAATCAACCTTGTCAAGAAGCAGCCTTTCATCCATCTTATATTCCGGATGTTCCCTGATCAATCTGCCTTCCAGCTTTAACTCAATCACCGTAATGGCTTTACACATCTTCGCCGCCAGATCCGGAGACACGGAATCGTACATATTATCATCCAGAAGATGCGGACGAAATGCAGCGCAGTCATCGTCCCTATATACCTTATCCGCAAACATGGATAACGGTCTCAGATTTATGCCGTAACCATCTTCCAGAACATCAAAAGAATTGTAATTTGTCGCAATTCTGAGAACTGTAGCTATGCACGCAGGATTTCCTGCCGCCGCTCCCATCCAGCTGACATCATGATTGCCCCACTGTATATCAACATTACTAAACTTTATCAGCTCATCCATAACATAGTCCGCTCTCGGACCTCTGTCAAAAATATCTCCTATGATATGCAATGTATCCACCAGAAGGGACTGTATGAGTTCTGACAGGGCTATGATAAAATCATCTGCCACGTCCACCTTTGTTACCGCATTAACTATCTCCATATAGTAAAGCCTTTTATCAGGCTCTGATTCATCTGTATGGAGAAGTTCATCTATCGCATATCCGTATTCCACAGGCAGCTTTTTCCTGACTTTGGAACGAGTATATTTTGATGCCACTTCGCGGCAGAGCGCGACAAGCTGATGAATGGTATCCTTGTACCATTCATCAGTCATCTCGCCTGAACGTCTCATTTCAGTTAATACTTCGCCCGGATAATATATAAGCTTTGCCAGTCTCTGCTGATCTTCCTCCGGCATTAATTCACCGAAAGTATCCTGAATCTTGGCTCTGATGACACCTGAAGCACTTCTGAGCAGATGTATGAAACTCTCATACTCACCATGTATATCTGAGAAGAAATACTCATTCCCCTTCGGAAGCGCCATAATCGCTCTGAGATTTATTATCTCAGCCGCACAGCTTCTTGCAGTCGGAAATTCATGGCTTAGTAGTGTCAGATAATCCAGATCTCTCATATATTTACCCCGTTTTATTCCGGTCTTATCCCGGAAATCCCATATCTTTACAGATTTGCTTCTACAAACTCCTTAACAGCAGCCATTTCTGCTTCTTCATCCGGTCCTTCAAAGGAGAACTTTACTGTATCGCCCTGCTTTGCACCCAGTGACATAACACCCATAACGCCCTTGAACTGAACTTCCTTTTCACCCTTTGCTACCTTTACAACTGACTCATAAGTCTTTGTCAGCTTGAAAAGATCCGTTGCAGGTCTTGCGTGAATTCCGTGCTCATCCTTAATTGTGTACTCAAAACTAACCATTACTGATACCTCCTGATTATTCTTAAACTCTTGTCTGTAATCCTACTCAACGTTTTTCTTGATAAATCCGAGCATCAAACATGTTACCGCCGATCCAACGAGCCATGCAACTATGTACATAAGAGGATTTCCTACTGTTGCGAATACGAAAAGTCCGCCGTGAGGAGCCATAAGTGTACACTTAAAGAGGGCTGCGAGGAAGCCTGCCACTCCTGCTCCGACCATTGTACATGGAATAACATGAAGAGGATCCGCTGCTGCAAAAGGAATAGCTCCTTCTGTGATAAATGATGCACCCATTACTACATTTGATACAGCCGAACCACGTTCTGCCTTTGTAAACTTCTTCGGGAATATCCAGCAAGCCAGTGCAATTCCTACAGGAGGAACCATACCGCCAACCATGATTGATGCCATTGCCACATAACAAGCCACAACCTTCGGATCCGTACTTGACATACCCTGCTCAAGATAACCTGCTGCAGTAGTCAGCATACCTGTACCGAATACATAAGCTGCCTTGTTGATCGGACCTCCCATATCTATTGCCATCATCGCTCCCAGTATAAGTCCGAGAACTGTAAGCATTCCTGCGTCCGAAATAGCTGTAAGCATGTTTGAAAGTCCTGTATTTGCAAGTCCTATAAGCGGATTAAGTACGAAGCACATGATCACGCCTTCAAGGAAGATACCAACCAGTGGATAAATAAGTGTCGGCTTAAGTCCGTCCATTGCCTGAGGAAGCTTCGCACAGATCTTCTGAAGCCACAGTACAAGGAAACCTGCAAGGAAGCCCGCTGCGATTCCTCCAAGGAAACCGGATACTGTATTACCGCCATCAGGCTGCTGGAAAGCAAACTTAGAAAGGAATTCACTGAATCCTCCCAGTGCCTTTCCGTCAACAAGTGTACCACCTGCAAATGTGTAGCCCGAAAGAGCTGCATTTCCGCTTGATGCAAGCATACCGCCTACAAATCCAACCGCAAGACCCGGTCTGTCAGCTATTGCATATGCTATATAACCTGCAAGAACCGGAACCATAAGTCCCATTGCAAGTCCGCCGATATATTTAAGAAGTGCCGCCAGAGGAGTAATGCTTCCGAAGTCGCCTCCACCTGTTGCACCGTATCCTGCCAGAGTATCGATAAGGAATGCTATGGCAACCAGGATACCACCGCCGATAACGAACGGAAGCATATGGGAAACACCGCTCATAAGCCAGGTATAAACCTTATGTCCCGCACCGCCTTTTTCTGATGATGCGCTGCCGGATTCTTCTTCAGCTCCGCCGCCCGCATATACGGCAGCAGTACCGGACTTTACAATACCCATGATCTCATCTGCTTTATTTATTCCGTCGGCAACTTTACGCTGGATAACCTTCTTGCCTTTAAACCTTTCCATAGGAACCTTTGCATCTGCAGTAACAATTACGCAGTCTGCTGCAGCTATATCTTCATCTGTCAGCATATTCTTGGCTCCGGAAGAACCTCTTGTCTCAATCTTGATCTTGATTCCCGCTTTCTTTGCAGCCTTCTCAAGTCCTTCAGCTGCCATATAGGTATGAGCGATTCCCGTAGGACAGGATGTTACCGCAACAACCCTCGGTCCGTCACCCGGATCTCCATCGGCAATTGATGTGTCTGCAAGACTCTCATCAACCGATTTTCTCTCTTCGTCAGCTTTATCGATTATTTCAAGGAACTCATCTGCACTCTTTGCATTTATGAGGTCATTTCTGAAATCCTCATCCATAAGCATCATTGACAGCTTTGATAAAACATCAAGATGTACATTATCCTTTGTGTCCGGAGCCGCAATGAGGAAGAGGATATTTACAGGTTCATCATCAAGAGCCTCATACTCCACTCCATCCTTTATTATCATTGCCGCAAGACCCGGCTTATCTACACAGTTACCTTTGCCGTGAGGAATTGCTATACCCTCACCTACTCCTGTTGTACTCTCTTCTTCTCTTGCATATACCAGCTTTCTATACGCCTCTTTATCTTTGATTTTCCCGGCTGCTGCCATTAGTTCAACAGCCATATCCAGACATTCCTGCTTAGTCTTCGGCGCTGCATCCAGACTGATACTCTTCTTATCCAGAAGTTCAGTTATCCTCATTTTACCTTCCTCCTTTTCTTTTAATATGCGGATTCACTATAGAATCCTTTCGGTAAATCTATTCAACTGTTCGATATACCGCCTCTACTTCTTCTCTTGTCGCAAGATATTCGGAAAATGCACTGGCCGATCCTGTGCTGAGTCCCATCTTAAATGCATGCAGGAGCTCTCCGCTTTCAATATATCCCGCTATAAAACCTGCAACCATTGAGTCTCCCGCTCCGACGCCGTTCACCAGTTTTCCCTTTGGAGCTTCTCTTAAGTATACCTGACCGTCAGATGCTGCAAATACCGCACCTTCACCTGCCATGGATATGATCACGTTTTCAGCTCCCATTTCCAGAAGCTTCTTCGCATAAGGCACTACGCTTTCTCTGGTCTCAAGCGTTACACCGAATATCTCTCCCAGCTCATGATTATTTGGTTTAATCAGGAAAGGTTTATATTTAAGTACATTCATGAGAAGATCTTTAGTCGCATCAACAACGATCCTGATCCCTCTCCCCTCAAGCCTTTCCATAATATCGCTGTAAATTGAATCCGGCATAGTTGAAGGAATACTTCCGGCCAGTACCAGCGTGTCGCCCGCCTTTATCATATCAAGCTTTTTGTAGAGTTCATCTATCTCTGCCTCGGAAATATCCGGTCCCATGCCGTTTATCTCTGTCCCGTCGATAGACTTAAGCTTCAGGTTGATTCTTGAACAGCCTTCATTAATACGTATCTCCTCGGCATTTATTCCGCTTTCTCTGATTCGTCTTGTGATATCATCTCCGATAAAGCCCGCCGAATAATAAATCGCCGTATTATCAATTCCCAGATTACTCAGAACGATGGAAACATTAATTCCTTTTCCTCCGGGAAGCATAAGCTCCGATGTGGTTCTGTTAGTCATTCCCAGTTTAAAATCATCTACCGTGACAATATAGTCAAGTGACGGATTAAATGTTACAGTATATACCAATTCACTACCTCCTTTCTTGTTCAAAACATATAATCAAATAATCATTTTAATCATCTTTTAACATTATATAATCAGATTCGGTCAAATTCAATCAAATAATTATCCAATATTTTTTAATTTATATTGTGCATTTTGCACAAAAGCAAAAAAATACCACAGGGATTAACCCTGTGGTATTATCTGAGAAAAAATATATCATCCATCATGGATTTAAATTCATCGGTCTTTTTTGCCTCGGGATTCATGGAAATTTCATCTATTGCGCTTATCTGATTTAAAAGCTTCACTGTCTGCGTATACAGTGTACGGCGATAATGAAGGATTTTTTCGGAATTCAGTTTTCCATTCTGCTTTTTACTGACACATTTTTTTCGGGTCATTGAAAATAAACTTAAAGTGATAACAAAAGCGCAACACTACCCCAGATATTTCTTCAGATACTGTC
>CAMOCO010000072.1 GCA_946610715.1 uncultured Clostridia bacterium
GTCTCTGCTTAATGACTTCAGCCATATGATCCCTGTAATTCAGTTCCTCGTCATATACCTTATCTGCATCAATATCCGCATTTCTCGTAACTCTTATAAGTGATTTTCCGAGTATACTATAACCATGGAATACAATGGGAAGGAAGTGAAGTATCAGTTCCTCCGCAAGCATATAATTGCCCTTTCTTCCCGGTATTTCTATAAGTCTGCGGAACATCCCCGTATTACAGGGAACTATTCCGATGCTTGTCTTTGCTCCCTTGCTGTTCTTACCGCTCTTGGCTTTTCCGGACTCGAGAAGTGCAATGGCACAGATGTCATTATTCTTTATAAAAGGAAACGGCTGCTTCTTTGTAACGATATTCGGCGAAAGAAGCGGCATAATCTCCCGTTCAAAATAAATCCTGAGATAATCCCCTTCCTTTTCGTCCAGCTTTTCAAAATTAATAAGGGTAATCCCCTGCTTTTCAAGCTCTGACATAAGCTTGATATAAGCTGAGTCCTTTCTCTTGATAAGGACCTTAACTCTTTCTCTGATAGCTTCAAGCTGCTCCGAATCTGTCATATGAGTCTTATTCTCTTTATGATTATCCTCAAGAAGCATCTGATCATGTATAGAGCCGACGCGCACCATAAAAAACTCATCAAGGTTTGACTGAAAAATAGATAAAAAACTCAGTCTTTCGCACAGCGGAGATCTTTTATCTTCAGCTTCCTCAAGAACTCTCTCATTAAACCTGAGCCATGAAAGCTCACGGTTTTCATATAGTGTACTCACTACCTTCTCCTCCTATTTGCCGTATATTTATGACAATATTTTTTATTTCAGACTATCTTACTAAATATATCATAAATCATCTCTTGTGAACAGCGGTAATAGGAAAAATAAGCTGCATTAATCTTCTACCACTACTCCTTCGGTCTTTATTATAAATTTAACACTGCCGCTTGCATCATCCTTCTTTCCTCCGAAGGATTGATACTCATAACCGGCTTCTCTGAGGGAATTAACTCTGTCGGTAAGCTTATCCAGGTCTTTTTCCTTATCTGTTACCTTATCCATTATCATCTCTGTCGCATCATTCAGCTGTTTACTTCCCTTTACAAGCTCAGGAGATGCTGCGGTAAGCTTATCGGAACCTGACTTAAGACGGTTCGATCCTTTTAATAATTCATCTGTTCCCGACATAAGAGTTCCGGCTCCCTTATCCAGGCTGTCAAGACCGCCCTGAAGCTCACCTGCTCCGGCAGACAGCTGACCCAGCCCGTCTGTAACCTGTGCCGAACCTGATTTCAGCTGGCCGGCTCCGGCGGATAAAGTCCTGATTCCGCTGTTCAACTTGTCATTATTTTGCTTAAGTATTCCGAGTCCGTCATTCAGACTTCCTATTCCGCCCCGAAGTTCTCCCGCTCCGGCTTTTAATGTCATGATTCCTTCTTTTATACTTTTAGCTCCCTCACGAAGCACCTCTGAATTATCATCCAGTGTATGCATTCCGCTACTGAGAGAATCTGCTCCGGCAGATAACTGTTCAAGTCCGCCATAAAGCTGCATACTACCTGAGCTAAGTCTGTCTGCTCCGCCCTTCAGCTGTCCCACTCCCTCAGTAAAGGAGCTTTCATAGCCCAGTATGGTTGATATTGTGGCATCTGCACCATATGCCTGACTGTAGGCAGAAAGCTGTGCCGAGTATTGCGAAACAGCAGCTGCTGCCGCAAGTACATTTTCATTACCGGATGCTGCCGTGGCAGCCGCCTGGGCTGCTTCTGCTGCTGCCGCATCAGGTTCCATCCCGTCTGCAACAGCCTGACTGTAGGTTGCTGAAAATACCGATGCATAAACCTGTCCGTAGGCTGCCGCATAGGTATCTGCCGACTGTTTAACAGCACCCTTCAGTTTTTCTATATTTCCGGCATCGGGAGCGCTGCCTCCCGTCTGTGAATAGATTTCTTCCTGCTTACCGTGAAGTGCGGAAAACATTCCGTTTACCTGAGACTGCATATCCCCAAGTCCTGCATCCAGACTGTTTATACCCTGAACAAGTCCCGGATTCTCAGCACTTTCATTATACATTCCCGGCATGATCTGATTCTTCAGCACATTTGAAATGCTGTCTGCTCCGTCCTTCGCATTGCTGACTCCCTGAGTATAGGAAATAACACCATCCTCCAGATCCTTTGATCCGATCTGAAGCTGAAGTGCACCGTTTTCCAATTCCGCCGCACCGCTGTTTAACTTATCCGCACCTTCCGATGCGCCGGCTACACCATTTGTATAATCGGCAATTCCCGAAGCCAGCTGATCTGCTCCCTCTCCCAGCTTTTCAGCACCACCGGTAACCTGCTCAGATCCGCTTTTTGCTGCAGCGATTCCGCTGCTCAGCTCCTCAGATCCCTTTGAAAGCTTATCGGCGCCGCCCGAAAGCTCCTTTGCACCCTGATTCAGTCTTACGGTACCGTCATTCAGTTGATTAATTCCGTCTCCCAGCTGACCTACTCCGTTTGTATATTCCTCAATACCCGATGACAGCTTATTCATTCCGTCTTTATATTCGCCTGTCATTTCATCCAGAGTTTCCTCCAGTTCTTCGGTACTTATTTCCTTATCGGATGCAAGTAAATCAGTAGTCGCAATAGTCATGGCCATGTCATAGCTGAAATCACTTGCATTTGCTTTAACTTCAAAATATTCCGGTACAACTGCCTCTTTTTCATCCAGTCCGAGACTCTCCGAAAGTCCCGGCATTCCCATACCTACAACAATATATCTGTCACCGTCGGAAATAACTTTTCCGTTTTCTACCGTAACGTCACTAAAATTTTCACTGTCAAGAAGAAGTCCCGTCGCCATAGCAAAAGGTGTATAGATTTCTCCATCCTTGGCATTATTTTTGTAATCAAATCTTATAGTAACCTGTCCGCTCTTACCTTTGATTTCATCCGCCGTTACCGCCTTACCGTCCAGTGTATAGCTGACTTTTACCTCCACCGGCACCTTTTCATCACTGTGTCCCTGATAATATATATCCTGTCCGCCGGCCTGCCACTCTACATTATTTCCTGAACGGATGAATTCTTCATTCCCTTTTACATTTTCAATATCCGTAAGACTTGTTTCATCCTTTAATACATCGCTGCCTTCATTGTTCTTCAGCCACTCCTCGACGACAACATCATTTACATCTCCTTCCGGATCAGTAAATACATATACTGTTTCATTTTTATCACAGTCCTTCTCATCTTTCAGCCCCAGTGAATCTTCGATTGTCTCCGTTATCTCTCCTTCATTTTCCTCCAGCAATGAAGTATTAACCGGTTCAGCGGTCATTTCCTTTGCCGCACAGCCTGCGGTGGATAATATCATAGAAGCTGCCAGCGCAGCTGCAAGCATTTTTCTCATTATACACTTCTTATACATACTGATTTCTCCTTTCAATCTTTCTATCCTTTACTCCCGAAAAACCCAGGGATGTATGAATGATCAGGCCGTCAAAGAGCCGAAGCACGGCCGGCAGAAGAAGAACTACCGTAAACATACTTATTACCGCTCCTCTCGCCATCAAAATACACAGTGAACTGATCATATCTATTTTGGAATACATACCGACTCCAATGGTTGCGGCAAAGAAACTGAGGGCGCTCACAACGATTGAATTGATTGAACCCGTAAGTGCCTCTCCGGCAGCTTCCACCTTATCTAGCCCGCTGTTCCTTGCCACCTTATATTTGTTGGTCATAAGGATCGCATAGTCCACCGTGGAACCAAGCTGAATCGTGCCGATTACTATGGATGCGATAAACGGAAGTACCGCACCGGTATAATACGGAATTCCCATATTGATAAATATTGCCACCTCTATTACCGATACCAGCAGAACCGGAAGTGATAATGACCTGAATACAAACAGGATGATCACACCTACCAGAATTATCGATACTGTATTTACTGTACTGAAATCACTATCGGTGATCTTTATCAGATCTTCCGTACAGGGAGCCTCACCAATCAGCATTCCCTTATCATCATATTTATCAAGAATCTCATTTATTTTATCGCACTGTCTGTTTACTTCATCAGTTGCCACTTTATATTCCGACAGAATGAATATCAGTTTATATTCACCGTCATCAAGGATTTCTTTAATCTTATCCGGTATCAGCTCGTCGGGAACCGCTGAACCCATAAGGCTTTCCATTCCCAGTACCTGCTTAACTCCGTCAACTGCCTCAACCTCTTCTATAAAATGCTTGACGGATTTTCTGTCCAGCTCACTGTTCAACATAACAATATGAGTTGAATTCATCTCGAAGTTCTCCTGCAGCTTTTCATTTCCCACAATACTCGGAAGATCCTTCGGAAGTGAGGTATCGAGATTATAATAAACCTTATTATGTGCCTGTCCGTAATATGCGGGAATCACGAGCAGTACCGCCAGAATGATAAATATATAAAAATGCTTCACTATCCATCTGCCGGCTTTGGACATATCCGGCAGGAGAGGTCTGTGCGAAGTTTTTTCAATAAGCCTGTCAAAGCATAGAACCATTGCCGGAAGCACTGTTACGCAGCAGATAACTCCGATGATTACGCCCTTCGCCATAACAAGACCCAGATCAAATCCCAGCGTGAAGCTCATGAACATCAGTGCTATAAATCCTGCCACAGTCGTGATAGAGCTTCCCACAACGGAAATCAGTGTCTCACTTATGGCATCTGCCATTGCAGTGTATTTATCTGATGAGGCCTTTTTCTTATCACAGTAGCTGTGCCAAAGGAATATGGAGTAATCCATGGTTACGGCCAGCTGAAGCACTGCTGCCAGAGCCTTGGTCACATAGGATATCTCCCCTCTGAATACATTTGATCCCAGATTATATACAACCGCAAATCCTATAGATATAAGGAAGAACAGCGGTATAAGAAATGAATCCATGGCAAGCGTAAGAACTATCAGCGAAAGCAGAACCGCAATTGCCACATATACGGGAACCTCTTTATCACTCAGATTCTTTGTATCAACAACGATTGCCGACATTCCGCTGAGAAAGCATTTCTCATTCATGATTTTTCTGAGCTCTTCAACCGCCGACATAGTGTCGTCCGATGATAGTGTGGAATCATAAATTACCATAAGCAGCTTTGCGTCACCATTTGAAAGCTGATTCTTAAACTTGTCCGGCAGGAGTTCCTCCGGAAAACTGCTTCCCAGCATTCCCTGCCACAGGATACTCTTAACGTGGGGAACCTGCTCCATGTCTTCCACCATATGGGAGATGTCCTTATCCTTCATTCCCTCCACAACAACCATGGAAAATGCTCCGGTTCCGAAATCCTTTGCCAATATATCCTGCCCCTTCATGGTTTCAATATCCTCAGGAAGATACGTTAAAATATCATAATTGGTTCTGGTATGCAGATAACCCATCCCGGCGGGAATGAGCATGAGGATCGCAATTATCAGAATCGGGATTCTGAATTTTACAACTGCCTTTCCAAATCTTTCCATAAAAAAACCTCCAATGTTTTCTAACTTTCGCAGTCAGAATAGCATTGAAGGTAATTATTGTAATTAGACAAAAAACAAACTGTGTTCGATTTTACGACAGATTTACAAAAGTGTCTATAATCCTGTCAGATCAGTACATGAAACGTATTGACACTGCGCCTTTCTCCCTCATCCGGCACTGAATCAACCCATATTTTTCCGTTATGTTCCTTTACCAGCGATTCCGCGATGGAAAGCCCCAGACCATAACCTGCAGTCTCCTCTCTGGACTTATCGGCTCTGTAGAATCTGTCGAAGATAGCTTTTTTCTCTTCTTCCGAAATGGGATATCCCACATCCTCAACGGATAAATGCGCTTTCCCCTGTTCCTTTTTCAGTCTCACAAAAATCTTCGTATTGTCAATACTGTATTTTACGGCATTATCCATAAGAATACCTATGATCTTCTTAAGCTTTGTACTGTCTCCCATTATACTGATATTTTCCTCAACATCAGAGTCCAGTTCTCTCTTAGCATCGTAGCATACAGGTTCCCATGTAAGAAGCTCATCCAAAAGGAGCTCACTTATATCCGTTTTTTCCCTGATGATCTTTTTATCATCCACATCCCCTCTGGCAATATCCAGAAGTTCATTTACCAGTTCCTTCATCCTTTCAGATTCGGATCTTATATTATCCAGCCGGCGTTTATTCTTCGGCGACTGCTCATCTCCGGATCTTATAACCATATCCGTATTTGAAAGAATGACCGTGAGGGGTGTCTTAAGTTCATGTGAGGCATCCGCCACAAATCTCTTCTGATCCTCCCATGCCTTTGCCACAGGCTTCAGCACCTGCCTGGAAAGGAAAAGACTTATGATAAAAAGCAGAACCGTAACAGATGATATGATAATGACAGATCTTTTGATAAGCGCGCTGAGCTGGTTCTTTTCATTGGAAATATCCATAAGCGCCACTTTTACACTGCCGTCCTGTTCAGTCTGCTTCTTATATCTGAAGGAATAGTCTTCCAGCGTCCCTGTCTCATCTTCAGAGTCGAATGCGAGGAGAGCCAGGGAACCGGCATCTTCCTCTTCTTCTATAAAGAAAAAATTATTTCTGATAACCGATACCTGCCGATCTGAAGACACTTCAGCAACAATAACAGGAACTCTCATATGCATTTCCTGTCCTCTGTCGATCCCCTCGAAATCCGAAGGTGGCGGAGTAAGTCCTTCTTTCTTTTCCCACCCTCTGTCATCCTGAAGCGCCATGGAAAGAGCCTCCGTTGAATCCTCCAAATAGAATTTCCTGGTGGCAAAATACTGAAAACCGAATATCAGCATCAGAAATGCAATTACTATAAACATCATCACGAAAATGAACTGTTTTCTGAGTCTCTTTAAATAAGGATTATTCATCATTCACTTCCTATTATTTCAAATGATATCCCATCTTTCTTACAACCTCGATGGATACTTTGGACTTAAGGCGGCTAATCTTTCTTCTGAGAAATGAAATGTATGCTTCCACATTGTTATCCCCTGCATCCGAATCATATCCCCATATCTTATTTATGATGGTTTCCTTGGAAATGATATTATCGCCGTTTATCATAAGATACCGCATCAGATCCAGTTCCTTGGCATTCAGCCTTACTGCATGATCCTTGCATTTCAGTTCTCCGGAAGAAGGATCAAGCGTAAGATCTCCGAAAGTCAGCACCTCCGGAATAATATCCGTTTTCCTTCTCATTATCGCATGGAGCGCCGCAACCAGCTCATCATTTTCGAAGGGCTTGGTCAGATAATAATCCGCTCCCATATTAAGACCGTTTACCCTGTCTTCAAGTCCCGTCCGGGCTGTGAGCATAAGTACCGGAGTAACAACATTCTCCTCCCTTATCTTCCTTAGGATATCAAAGCCGTTCATTCCCGGAAGCATAACATCAAGGACAATGGCGTCATATATGCCGGACAGGGCATCATAATATCCGTCTTCCCCGTTATTATCCACATCCACGGTATCACCCGCATTCTCAATAATATCGGCAATTGTTTCAGATAACCTTTTTTCGTCTTCAACTACAAGTACTCTCATCTCAAACCTCCGAAGCTTAATTTATGCTCATTCTTTTTCCTGCTGAGGCTGATATATGAAAATCGTCTTCGCTCCCTTTGATTTACGCGACGCAACTATACTGGCAGGAAAACTCGAAATGGTATTATTGTAACGAGATACCATTTTATTATATTTCATACCCGCACCTACCAGCTCATTTCGCGCATTATCATACTTTGTAAGCGCCTTTTTAACCGCCTCGTCCTCCGTAATGCCATTTTCCTCGGCAGCCTTCCTCACTATCTTCATACGTTCTTCAACATTTTTTACCACCAGCTGCTGAATCGTGGAACTCATTCCCACACTCAGCGCACCGGATTGATCATCCGGAAGCTCCGGAGATACGCCCTTTTCTTTTAATGCTCCGAGAATTATTCCCAGATTATGATTCATATCCCAGAGACATGTATCAATGTCGCTGCCGGCATCCTTTGCTGCCATATCAGCCTTATTTATTTTACTTACCGAACTGATATATATATAACCTATTCCGATAACAATTATCGTTACAACCACATAAACTACTCCAAGCATCTTACTTACCCCCAAATACTTATTTTTGACTAAACCTGCTTAATCCTTTAAAATATAGCATAACAGAAGTAAATTAACAAGAAACGAAGGGAGACCAGACAGATGTCGGATTCATTATTTACCAAACGCGCAATTGCCGACAGCCTTAAGGAGCTAACAAAAGTAAAATCCTTTGATAAGATCGGCGTTACGGATATTACCGAAAAATGCGGTATAAACCGCCAGACTTTCTATTATCATTTCAGCGATAAATATGAGCTTCTGAAATGGATATATTATAATGATTATTTTCTTCCCAATCTCAGCGAGCTTTCCTTCGATAACTGGTCCGAAAGTCTGGTAAATGCTCTGAATTCCATGAAAAATGATTATGATTTCTGTATCAATACCATCAATCACACAGATGATTATCTGAAGGGTTACCTTGCCGATGTAGCTGACGGAGTATTCACCCAGGCCATTGAAATTGTGGACCATCAAAGTATACTCAATAAGGAATCCATAAAATTCTTTTCAAGATTTTTCGCCTACGGTCTCAGCGGCACCATTATAGAATGGATGTCTAAAAATGATATGGAGACCGATCCGAAAAAGCTGGCCGGATATCTCGCGGAACTCCTTACAGCATGTGAAACTGCCGCTCATGATGAAAATGTTACGAAATTGTTGCATAATTGTTAAGTGTATTGTAAAATATATTTGTTGCTCTTTATATTGTATAATGACATATGTAACTGAAAAAAAGCTTAAAAACAGCAGCTTTTTAATAATATCATAATATTTTTTAGGTTGACGTAATATTCTCGTTTTTGACAGTTAAAAAAAGGTAAAAGCTCCACAACCAGCATAAATACGCTGTTTGTGGAG
>CAMOCO010000073.1 GCA_946610715.1 uncultured Clostridia bacterium
CGTGAGGAGGATATGTGGAACGGTGAAATGGAGAAGCGTGTTATTGAGGGAACAGCACATATAGTGGATAAACTTAAGTATAAACCCCGATGTGTCCTGATCTATCTCAGCTGCATGCATATGTTCGAGGGCTGTGATTTTATGATGATCACGGAGGAACTGTCGGAGATGTATCCGGACATTAACTTCGTTGAATGTTATATGATTCCGACCATGAGAAAGACCATGTCGCCGGATGCCATGATGAAGGTGAGCCTTTATGAGCCTGTAAAAAAGCTGGACCGGGACGAGAAACTGGTGGGAATAATCGGCTGCAATCTGGCAAATGATAAAGCTTCGGATATAGTGAAACTTATAGAAATGTCCGGAAAAAAGGTGTGGGACATAACGGATTGTAAAACCTATGATGAGTATCTGAAGCTTGGCTCTGCGGATACGATAATATCATATCTTTCCGTTTCCGATGGGGCAGCGAAACAGCTGAAGGAAAGGCTGGACTGCAGATGGGTCAGAGTACCTCTCAGATTTGATGAGGAGAAGATGGATGAAAATCTGTATCTTTTGGGAACTGAGCTGGGAATTGATAAAGAAAGATTATCCGGATGGATGAATGATCAAAAGATTGCCGCATACCAAGCCCTAAAAACGGCGCGGGATATAATAGGCGATACGGAAATCGCAATTGATTATACGGCATACCCTTATATCCTGGAGCTGGCGGAGCTTCTGATAAATCAAGGTTTTAATGTGAAGAGGATTTATTCTGATGGTTTCCCCGAGGACGAGAGAGATTCATTTGAAAGAATCATATCTGATGACAGGAACAGGGATATAGTTATCTATCCCACAAATGATCCGGCAATGAGATATGCGGCTGCAAACAGCTGTAAGACAGTAAGGGAATATGAAGAAGAAAATGCACCGTTAACTCTGGCAATCGGTCAGAAAGCTGCGTATTTTACGGGGACAAAGCATTTTGTTGATATAGTTGAAGGGGGCGGCACCTACGGATATCAGGCAATTGAAAAGCTTGCGGAACTCATGGTGGATGCATACAGAAACGAAAAAGACACGAAGAAGGTAATAAGTCATAAAGGATGGGGGTGCGAGAGCTGCCTATGAATCAGACTGCGAGAATAATATCAATATATGCGGCGGATACTTCCGGAGTATGTTCCGCACTTTATGAGTTTGGTGGAATGACGGTTATCCATGATGCCTCCGGCTGTAACTCCACATATACAACCCATGATGAACCCAGATGGTATGATATGGACAGCATGATGTACATTTCCGGGCTGACGGAAAGTGACGCGGTTATGGGGAATGATGAGAAGTTCATCAATGATCTTGTTACTACAGCCGAGGAGCTTCATCCCGCTTATATCGCAATCTGCGCTTCGCCCATGCCGGCTATGATAGGAATAGATATGGATGCTATTGCATATGAAGTAGAGAGCAGAACGGGCATACCTTCATTTGACGTAAAAACAAACGGTATGCAGAGCTATATTACCGGTGCGGGAAATGCATTTCTAAAGCTATCGGAACGGTTTACGGGGAATCATGCCGATGAAGGATCCGATGAAAATATGTATGGGAACGGCAGAAGGGTAAATATTCTCGGAATGACACCACTGGACTTTCCTCTCGGAACAGATAAGAAGATAAGAGAATGGTTGAAGAAAAACGGCTTTATGATTAATGCATGTATCGGGATGGGAACATCTCTGGACGAAGTGAGAAGACTGGACAGGGCAGATGTAAGTCTTGTTGTATCATCTTCCGGCCGTCCACTTGCCGAGAACCTGAAGAAAAGATACGGAATACCGTTCATAGTAGGAGTTCCATTTGGTACGTGCTTTGCGGGATTTCTGGCAGAGGAACTGAGAAAAGCTGCCGAGGCAAAAGGTATGCCGGAATCAGACACCTCCGGACGTAAGGAGAATATATCGAAAAAGTACAGAAAATATGATGGCAGCATAGCGGTGGTGGGAGAAAGCGTACTTTCAACATCTCTTGCAGCTGCAATATCAATCTGTACCGGGCGGGGAGCGAGAGTGCTTGAAACTGTAGGAGACGGAGATATGACACAGCTTTCAGACGGAGACATATCTTGTGATGACGAGGCATATCTGGAGGAAGAACTGTCAAAGTCTGAGATAGTGATAGCAGATCCATTGTTCCGGCCTATATGTGCGGAAAAAGAATTTATAAGACTTCCTCACGATGCATTTTCCGGAAGGTGCTTTAAAAAAGAAGCATATGAGATGATAGATACGGATATTCCGTTTTTTAATGACCTGAGATGATTCCCTGAGGGAATGCATATCTCAGTAATTGTGCCAAGTAAAAGCAAACAAAATAAGGAGTTTGGAAATGATTAAAGTTGCCATATACGGTAAGGGCGGAATAGGTAAGTCTACAGTTACGTCGAATCTTTCGGCGGCGCTTGCCTCACTCGGTAAAAGAGTAATACAGATAGGTTGTGATCCGAAGGCGGATTCCACGGCAAATCTTCTGTCGGGAAATCCTGTAATGCCGGTCATGAATTATATGAGGGAACATGATGAGGAACCCACATCTCTGGAACAGATAACCAAGGAAGGTTTTGGCGGAGTGCTCTGCATAGAAACCGGAGGACCGACTCCGGGACTTGGATGTGCCGGAAGAGGGATCATTACCACATTTTCTCTGCTGGAGGAACTGGAGCTGTTTGAAAGATACAAGCCCGATGCTGTTCTTTACGATGTACTTGGAGATGTGGTATGCGGCGGATTTGCGGCACCTATCAGAGAAGGCTATGCGGAAAAGGTACTTATAGTTACATCAGGAGAAAAGATGGCACTTTATGCGGCAGATAACATTAACAGTGCTGTCCGGAATTTTAAGGACCGAAGCTATGCGAAGGTCAGAGGTATAGTAATGAACCGCCGTGCCGTGGAAGGTGAAGAAGAAAAGGTACGCGCATTTGCGGAAAAGACAGGACTGCCCATAGTTGCCGATATTCCGAGAACAAATGACATTATCCATTATGAAGATCAGGGTAAAACTGTGATCGAAGGAGATCCGGATCTTGAAGTGAGTAAGAGATTTCTTGATCTGGCAAAGCTTCTGATAGAAGAAGACGTGAAGGAAAGTAAATAAATGAGTAAAGCTTATTATAAAACTGCAAAAGAACTGGTGGATGCAGGGCTGGCAGGACTCCCTTCGGAGCTCCGGAGTTCGGAGCATCTTATATACAGCTCCCCCGCAACACTGCTGTTTAACTCCCCCGGAGCAAAGGGCTTCGGAGTAAAGCGCGCGGGGCTGGCTGTGCCGGAGTCGGTTATGCTTCTGGTATCGCCGGGATGCTGCGGACGAAATACATCACTGTTTCGCTTTGCGCCTGAATATAGAGACAGATTCTTCTTCCAGCTGCTGGATGATACTGACATAGTAACGGGAAGACATCTGATGAAGATACCTCAGGCAGCTGAGGAAATGCTGGCTGTACTGAACAAAAAGCCATCAGCCATTATGATATGCATAACCTGCGTGGATGCGCTTCTGGGAACGGATATGGAACGAGTCTGCAGGAAGGTTACCGAAAAAACAGGCATTCCCGCCGTTGCATGTTATATGTATGCACTGACCAGAGAAAAGCGTCTGCCTCCTATGGCGGCAGTGAGAACCTCCGTATATTCACTGCTTGAAAAGAGGGAAAAAAGAAATTCCGCAGATATGAATATAATGGGATACTTCACACCGCTGTTTGACAGCTCGGAGCTGTATCCTCTGATGAAGTCTATCGGAATAAAAAATGTCAGAGAGCTTTCAAGGTGCAGATCATTTGATGAATATAAGGAAATGTCACTTGCGAATTTTAATCTTGTGCTGAATCCCGAAGCCAGGGCAGCTGCCCAGGATATGGAGAAAAGACTGGGGATTCCCTTTATTGAACTGCTCAGACTTTACAGGACAGATAAAATCAGAAATCAGTACAGGCTGCTGGGACAGGCACTGGGTGCAGAGATTCGGGATGAGGAATTCTATGAAAAAACCAGAAAGACTATAGAAGGTTTTAAGACAAAACATGGAAGCCTCAGCTTTGCAGTTGGGGAAATTCAAAACGGCGACCCTATAGAAATGGCTCTTATGCTTATTGAGGAAGGTCACAGAGTTAAGGAAATATTTGCCACCATCGGTGAACTGAATTATAAGTTTCTGAAAAGGCTGTCGGAGCTCAGTCCCGATACGAAGATTTATTCGAATCTTTCACCATCCATGCTTCATTATGAAGAGGAGAATGTGGATTGTTATATAGGATCCGATTGTGAATACTACCATCCCGATACTCCGGGAATTGAGTGGTGTGATGATGCACAGCCATTCGGTTATGACGGAGTTGGGAAGTTGTTCGAGAGACTGGATGAGAAGCTGACAACCGAAAGGAAAACATATGAAGAAATTACTTAGATATCTCTCGCCTTTTGCACCGGATCAGTCCGGCGTATGCGGGGTATTATATGAACTGGGAGGGCTGATAGTTATCTGTGATGCCGGTGGATGCGCAGGTAATATATGCGGCTTTGACGAACCCAGATGGTTTACAAAAAAAAGTGCGGTTTTCAGTGCGGGGCTCCGGGATATGGATGCGATAATGGGGCGTGATGATAAGCTCATCGAAAAGCTGAGAGATGCCCAGGAGAAGCTGAACTGTAAGTTCACTGCACTCATAGCAACACCGGTTCCGGCAGTTATAGGAACGGATATGAAGGCCCTTAAGAGAATGGCGGAGAAAAAAACAGGAGTGCCATGTATAAGTATTAATGCCATCGGAACCAGATATTTCGATGAAGGAGAAAGTGATGCCTGGTATGAGCTTATGAAGGAGTTTGCAGGCGGAGCAAAAGCTAAGGGAGAAGAATCTGACATCGTGGAGGGGATTAAACACTCTGAAAGTACGGGAATAATAGGCGCAACGCCTCTGGAAACAGGGTACTCTTCGCCGGAAATGCTGCTAAGGGGCTGCACGAAATATAATATCAAAAATCCTGTAATATACGGACTGGGAACAGGACTTGATGAGATAAGGAACGCTGACAAAGTAACGAAGAATATAGTAGTAAGCGCTGCAGGAATTAAGGCGGCAAAGTATCTGGAGGAACGATTCGGGATTCCATATGAGACCGGTTATCCGTTTATACCTGAAAAAGTGATTGATGATGTCCGGACACTTTTAGAGGAAAAAGCAGCAACCGAAAAAAGCAACATACGCATATTGATAATCCATTCGCAGTTTGCCGCAAATGAACTTCGTAACATAATTCGAAATGAGTTCAGTACAATGATTCAAAACGGATCCCGGAATGATATGCAAAATGAAATCCGGAATGATATGCAAAATGAAAGCGATGTGACAATAGATGCGGCCACCTTCTTCATGATGAATGATGATTATAAAGAAGACGGAGACTTAAGACTATCCGGAGAGGATGAGCTGTGGGACATGGCTTCTCATAACCAATATGACATGATAATTGCAGATGAAGATATAGAACGTCTTCTTAAAGCGGCGGGATTTCAGGGTGGATTTGCAGCATTTCCCGAGTTTGCGATTTCCGGCAGGCCGCTGGATGAAGGTAAGACTTTATATGATTTCAGAAGCTGACAGGAGGTGAGGCCGATGCTTACATATAATATCAGAGTTTACGGAATAGTTCAGGGCGTCGGATTCAGACCCTTCGTAAGCAGAACCTGTAAGGAAAACCGGATTACGGGAACGGTGGCGAATAAGGGTTCTTACGTTGAAATATTTGCACAGGGCGAAAATGTGGATACGCTTTTTCATGCCTTGAAGCATACCCCTCCTGAGAGAGCGGTGATACTTAATATAATAAGTCATGAATGTGAAATGCCGGAGTATGGTACATTTGAAATAATAGAAAGCGAGAAGGATGAGGGGGATATCTTCGTATCCCCGGACATCGCAATATGCGAGAAATGTAAGAAAGAGCTGTATGATCCTTCTGACAGACGGTATATGCATCCCTTTATAAATTGCACTAACTGCGGCCCAAGGCTTACAATCTTAGATTCCATGCCATATGACAGAGAACGTACCAGCATGAAGGAATTTGCCATGTGTCCCGAGTGTGAATATGAATATACTCACCCCGAGACCAGGAGATATGATGCACAGCCTGTCTGCTGCCCTGACTGCGGACCGTCAGTATATCTGATCCATACCGGGCTGTGCAGGGAAACTGAGTCAGGACAGACAGCCCGGGGCAGTGCGGCAATTACCGCAGCAAGAAAAGCTCTTACGGAAGGGAAAATCGTTGCTGTAAAAGGAATAGGCGGATTTCACCTTGCATGTGATGCAAAAAACGAAGCAGCAGTTGCAAGACTCAGACAACTTAAGGCACGCCCTATGAAACCATTTGCAGTAATGATGAAGGATATAGATGCAGTTATCAGGGAATGTGATACAGAGCTGCTTCCAAATGATATAAGCAGTCCGGAAAACAGAGATGAAAGCTCTGATCCGGTATATGAAATGCTTACCGGTTACAGAAAGCCCATCGTCCTTCTGCCGAAAAAAGAGAAGGGAACGCTGGCTGAGTCAGTTGCGCCGGACAACCCCTATGTAGGAGTTATGCTTCCATATACACCACTGCATATGCTGCTATTTGATTATGTCGATAATTATCAGGTATCGGATTGTCTGGTTATGACCAGTGCAAATGTATCGGGAGCACCTATTTGCAGAACAGATGAGGATGCACTTAGGGAAATATCGGGCTTTACGGATTATATTCTGTCAAATGACAGAATGATAAGAACCCGGGCAGATGATTCTGTTACGGATTTTTATAAAGGAAAGCCATATATGATAAGAAGATCCAGAGGATTTGCTCCGCTTCCTGTTATGATAAGCAGTGAAAAAAAAGACTGTGTTCTGGCGGTTGGCGGAGAATTGAAGAATACATTTGCTATAGCAAAAGGAAGCCTTATATATCCATCTGCTTACGTGGGAGATATGGAGGATATCAGGACAGTAAATGCTCTGGAAGAGTCAATCCTCCGTATGGAAACATTGCTTGAGGCAAAGCCCCGGCTGGTTGTATGTGATATGCATCCGAAGTATAATACAACTGCGGTAGCCGAGTCATTGGGACTTCCGGTAATGAAAATTCAGCATCATTTCGCTCACATTTTGTCCTGTATGGCGGAAAATGATTATATGGACGAGGTAATCGGAGTATCCTTTGACGGAACGGGCTATGGAACAGACGGAACAATCTGGGGCGGGGAATTTCTCAGATGCAGTATAAAAGATTTTGAAAGGCTGGATCATATAAGTCCGTTTATTCAATGCGGTGGTGACATGTCCTCGAAGGAGGGCTGGAGGATTGCGGCGTCTATACTCGGAAAGAATTCACCCCAGGAAGGAAGAGATATAGCGAGCAGACTGGGACTGTGTACAGAACAGGAATACAGTCTCATCGAAAATATGGCACGCATGGGAGTGAACAGCATAAAATCCACAAGCGCGGGAAGGCTATTTGATGCAGTCAGCGCAATTCTCGGCATAAGAAGAAGTTCAACCTTTGAGGGGGAGGCATCAACCGCTCTGATGTTTGAGGCTGAGAGGTATCTGAAAAAAGAAGGCATCCATTTAGAAGACTGTATAAATAAAGGCAGAGATCGCATTTTTGGAGATACAAACGAAATTGCACTTTTTATAGCAAAGGAATATCTGACGGGGATGGACAGAGATAAGCTGGCTTTTATGTTCCACTTAATGCTGGCGGAATATATTGCGGAGAACTGCATGAGACTTTGCGGTGAGACAGGTATCCGCGCAGTGGCTCTCAGCGGCGGAGTATTTCAAAATAAGCTGCTACTGAGACTTGCGGATGATATGCTGAGCTGTGAGGGAATCAGAGTGTTAAAACACAGTCTGATACCGCCAAATGACGGCGGAATATGCGTAGGTCAGGCGCTGGCGGGACTTATGTCGGAGTAAGTGCAGGTAGAGCAATAAATATAGAGTGAGGATGGTAGATGAATAATATATCGATAGCAAATGAAACAATCAGAATAACATCCGAAGGAAAGTATGAAAGAGCCGGACAGGAAGTATGCCTTCCTAATCTGGATTTTAAAGATGTGATAGTTATAAGTCCCGACGAAGGACATAAGCTGATAGAGCATGGACCGGTATGGGGCGCCGGAAAGGCGCTTTGCAATATAAAGGTCATTAATGCAGATTCATTTCAGGCAGGCAGACAATATGATAATCCCCTTGTTATGAATTTTGCCAATGCTCATAATCCGGGCGGTGGATTCAGGCTGGGAGCAAATGCCCAGGAGGAGGCTCTATGCAGATGCAGTACATTATATGCATCAATTACGTCAAAAAAAGCTTCGGAAATGTATAGATATAATAATACACATCCCGGTCGGGTAGAATCTGATTATATGCTCATATCTCCCAATGTGGCAGTGTTCAGAAATGAGCATTATGAGCTGCTGGAAAGACCCGAAGTAATGGGAGTTGTAACTGTTCCCGCACCCAACAGGTACGGAGCTGCTCTTCTGGCAGGTAAAAAGCTGATCGAGGAAACATTTCTTGTGAGGATCAGGATAATGCTTGCAGCGGCGGCAAAATACGGATATAAGACTTTAGTTCTCGGAGCCTGGGGCTGCGGTGCCTTTGGCAATAAGCCGAAGGATGTGGCAGAGTATTTCAGACAGGTCATAATAGATGAAGGATATGGAAAGGGCTTCGATGAAATCTGCTTTGCCATATACGGACGAGAGGATGGAGATAATATAACAAATTTTAGAAATGTGTTCTGCTGAAAATATATTGATAATATATTGATAATATGAAGACGGTAGTGTCCGGTGACGTATAAAAAGCAAACAAAAAAGGGAAAAATGAGAAAAAGTTTGCTCT
>CAMOCO010000074.1 GCA_946610715.1 uncultured Clostridia bacterium
TTAATGAAAAAGAAGATTTTATGATGAAACTGTTTGGAATATCTGGGCGTACTCAGGAGTCAATAGATTACTGGGGAGAATAAGAAGTACTTGGAAAAATCTGTCAATGTTAGATTGTTTTTTCTGAATTGGTTGCTGAGATAAACCGGAATATAAGCACCCACCCCCGCTCATTTTAGTGGGGGTGGTGGGATGAGAAAAACGAAGGAGGGCGTATGCATTACAGCGTACTTGTGGTCGACGATGAGGTCGAGCTTTCTGAATATACGGCAAGGTACTTCAATATGTCGGGAGTGGATACGGCATATGTACTCGATGCGCCGTCTGCAATGGAATTCTTTAAGGAAAATACATGTTCTCTTGTACTTCTGGATATAAATCTGGGAGAGGATTCCGGATTTGAGCTTTGCAGGACTATAAGACAGACGATGAATATTCCGATATTCTTTATAAGTGCGAGATCTGCGGAGGATGATATGCTTCTGGCACTCAGTATCGGCGGGGATGACTATATCTGTAAGCCGTATTCTCTCGGAGTCCTTCTGGCAAAGGTTAAAGCGGAGCTGAAACGTTATGAGGAGAGTACAAGCAGAAATAATGAGGAAGAGAATGACTCTGATCCCGGTGAGGGAAAAGACGGTTCTGATTCCGGAAGCGATAAGGATACGGGAATAGTCCGTCTCGGAAATGCAGTCATAAATCTCCGAAGTGCTTCTGTCAGAAAAAACGGCGTCGATCAGCCTCTCAAGGCGATGGAATATAAGCTTCTCGTATATATGCTGAATAATCGCGGAAGGGTTATTCCGAAGGATGAATTCTTTGAAAAGATATGGGATACTCAGTTTGTGGGAGATGTGACGCTTAATGTTCATATCAGACATCTGAGAGAAAAAATAGAAGATGATCCCAGCAGCCCAGAGTATATAAAGACTGTATGGGGAGTCGGCTTTATCTTTAGTGAAGAAGATCAGTAGGCGGAAGACAGAGCAAAAAGTCTGATGTGACGAAGTTTATAAGGTTTAGGACGGGTTATGAAGACCAGATATCTCTTGATATATATAATACTGTTTATAGCGCTCAGTGCCATTATCTGTATAAAGATTGCAGGTGGCGGTGATTCGCGTGCACAGGAGGCGGATGCAACCGAGATCAACCGGTTCCTTCAGTCGATTGAGAGGGACTGGACGGATATAAGCGGTAAGGACAGGGAGTATATGGAGAGGGAAGGGTCCTTTGATTACTGCATCATAGATAATTCTTCAAAGGTTCTGATGTTTACAAGAGAGGATGTGGCGGATACGATTCCGGCAGCCACGGTTCACTACGATATCATAAGGGATATCGAGGTGGACGGGAAAACTGTCGGAAAGCTCATAATATATAATCCTTCCGAAGAGTTAAAGCGTAAGGAAAGCGGAAATTATGCTCTGATGGCTGCGGTTATGCTTTCAGGGGCACTGCTTTTTATCATTTTCTATTCGGTTTATATCGAGAGGAGGGTAATAAGTCCTTTTAAGAAAATGAAACAGTTTGCCGTGCGTATTGCTTCGGGTAATCTTGATACACCGCTTGAAATGGACAAAGGAAATATATTCGGGGATTTTACGGAAGCTTTTGATATAATGCGCGAGGAGCTAAAGGCATCCAGGGACAGAGAAGAGGCTGCGGTAAAGAGCCGTAAGGAGTTGGTTGCAGAGCTGTCGCATGATATAAAAACGCCGGTTGCGTCAATTAAGGCTATGGCTGATGTTATGAGTCTTACCGCAAAGGATGATCTTGAGAAAGATACTATAGCGGCCATTAACGGCAAGGCGGACCAGATAGATAAGCTTATCTCGAATCTTTTCCATGCTACTCTTGAAGAACTTGAACAGCTGGAAGTTCATACGGAAGAGGTCTCATCCACAGAACTTCTTCAGATGATAAGGGAAGCTGATTATATGAAGAAGATTTCCGGGATTGATATTAAGGATGCGGTTGTTATCTCAGACCCGCTTCGTATCAATCAGGTTATATCGAATATCATATCCAACTCATATAAATATGCGGGTACGGATATCACGGTATCAAGCGGATTTGAGAATGACAACTGTTATATCCTGGAAATAGCCGATAAGGGCGGCGGCGTGCCGGATAATGAGATAGATATCATTACCGAAAAGTTTAAACGAGGTTCAAATGCCAAGGGGAAAGACGGCTCCGGACTCGGCCTGTACATTTCACGATATCTTATGGAGAAAATGGGAGGCGGACTGGTCTGTGAGAATAATGCGGAAGGACTTACGGTGATTATCAGGATACCGGTTGCATAGCGTTGCGTAAAGTCGGATAAATATTTTAAAAAATAATTAAAAAACTGACAAAGATTTAAATTATCGATTGCATTATATTAGGATCATACAGAGAGTTGTATGATCCTTTTTTAAACTTATAATCCGAAGTAGAGAATGTTGAACGGAGATTGTGAAACGGAGAATGTGAAATGGATAAAACAGGTAATGAAAAGTGGTTAAAACGGAATTGGCTTAAGCTGTATTTTGCATTTATAATTCTTATTCTGATAATGCTTAGCATAGGGACCGTTTGGAATTTTATATCCTATGCAAAGGGAGAAAAGACCGAAGCGGTTGTAACGGAAGTGATAAATAAAAGAGTAAGCTCCGGAGCACGTAAACAGACATCATATAAAGTCACCAAAGTAAAGATACGTTACAGTGCAGACGGAACCGAGTACAATCGGGAGATAAAACTTCAGGGATGGTATAAACTTCGGGAAGGCGACAGTCTGAAGATATCCTATGACCCTGAAGATCCGGAGAAAGTTATTATACCGCAGAAACTTCATGAGCTTTTGAAGTATGATATTCTCTGGGGACTTTTTGTAGGAGTTCAGCTGGGACTGGTTATAAAATACGGCAGGAAGAAGAATGATAAGAGGGTGGATGAATGATAGATATGAATACTGAAAATACAAATGTAAGATCGGAAAAAAGCAAAGAAGTAATAATACGTACGGAGAAGTTATCAAAGAGCTTCTCGGTCGGTGGTAAACAGCAGCATGTCATAAAGAATCTTGATATGGAGATATATAAGGGAGACTTTACCGTGATTATGGGTTCGTCGGGAGCGGGTAAATCAACGCTTCTCTATGCACTTTCCGGAATGGATAAGCCGTCTCTCGGGAAGATAGAATATGCGGGCGAAGAGATAACGAAGATGAATGATGACAGGCTTGCGGTATTCAGGAGACGCCACTGCGGATTCGTATTCCAGCAGATTCATCTTGTGGACAGTATGAGCATCATGGATAATGCAATTTCCACGGGAATGCTGACCGGGCAGAAGCAGAAGGATTTAAAGCAGAAGGCACTTGGGCTTTTTGAAAGAGTTGGGATAAGTGAGGAACTGACCAAGAAGTTTCCGGCTCAGCTTTCCGGCGGAGAAGCGCAGCGTGGGGCAATGGTCAGAGCACTTATAAACGATCCGGATGTTGTATTCGCGGATGAACCGACAGGCGCACTTAACTCCGCGGGTGTTAAGGCTGTTCTCGATGTGCTGACAAGCATCAACGAAAGCGGACAGACGGTTCTGATGGTAACTCATGATATAAAGTCCGCGAGACGCGCCAACAGGATAATCTATCTTCAGGACGGCGGAATAATCGGAGAACTTGAACTGGGTAAATATGTAAGTGGAGATCATGAGCGGCATGAGAAGATAAGACGTTTTCTGGAAAGTGTCGGCTGGTAAGCAGCAAGGCGCAATGAAAGCGACTATGTCGGGAGCAGCTTTTCCGGAGGCAAAGCAGGAATTACAGTAAATTGAGGTTGTACGATGAGTAAATTAGTTAAAGCATACATGCATAAAGACAGGGGAATCCTTGTGGCATTTCTCTGCATAATCATTCTGTCTGCGCTCATCATGCAGACGGGTCTTTTCCTAAACGGATATGAGAAAAGATATGACAGACTGGTTGATGATAATCTGATGGGTGACGGCGGAGCATTTTACTTCGGTGATGAGGATGAAGTAAAAACTGTTCTGGACGGCATTTCCGAGCTTAAGGAATACTATACGCAGCAGACTATCATGCCGACGGATTTTAAATTCCGCAAAAATGATTCGGCTAAGGAAAAGGAACTGTCATACACTATATACTTTACGACGGATTCATATAAGAAGCTTAATGAAATCGCATTTGTGAAAAGAGATGAAGGTATAACAAAAGACTGTATATATCTTAATGTGTATACGGCATATTATAACGGACTGAAAGTCGGCGACACAATGCATATCGAGTCAGAGCATTTCGGTAAATATGACCTTAAGGTGGCCGGTATATACGAAGATCTTCTGATCGGTAATCCTTATTCTTATCTCTCGGTAATCGTGGACGATGAGACTTATAAGAAACTTATGGACAGGGCTGATGAACTGGAAGCTTCCGGAACAGAGTACTGCAAAACGAATTTTATGTTTTATTCTTTGCAGGACGGAGTTAAGGATGATGACGGAATGAAGATCGTGAACGATACTTTGGCAGAGAATAATATTCAGTCAACCGGTTATACGGCAAAGTTGTTAAAAGCGGGATACATCGGAGTGGTTAACATAATCTCTGCTTTCATGACATCTTTTTCCGTGATTATTATGGCAATATGCTTCATCATGATCATATTTACGATCAACAACAATATAGAAAGAGATATCAGAAATATAGGCGCACTCCGTGCGGTAGGTCATACCGTATCGCAGATCAGAACCGCCCTTTGCCTGGAATATCTGATCCTGGGCGGGATAGGGACATTTATCGGAATCCTGTTATCCTATCTTACATTTCCTGTATTAGAGGAAAATGTTGTGCGTCAGGTCTCGGGTATGGTATGGGAGAAAAAGTTCTATGCAGCTGATACCCTCGGTATAATCGCAGTATTCCTCCTGGTAATTGCGGCAGTCGTATTCCTGTCTACGGGAAAGGTCAGAAAACTCCATCCGGCAACGGCTCTGAGATTCGGACTTGCATCTAATTCATTTAAGAAAAATGTACTGCCACTCAGTGAGACAAAGGGAAGTCTCAATTGGCTGCTTGCACTGAAGAGTTCACTTCAGAGCATGGGTCAGAACGTGATCATCTTCGGAATAATGACGGCGGTTGCATTTCTTACGATATTCTCGGGAGTTCTCTTCTATAATACGAAGATTGATATGAATAACTTTCAGAGAATACTTCAGGGAGATTCTCCGGATTCATATGTAAATCTGAAGGAAATGTCGTCCGATGAAGTGCATGAGATCATCGATGAGATAAGCAAAATGGACGGAGTTACGGAAGCTTACGGACTCAGCGGTATAGATTATCCCGCATATGTGAACGGAAATGAAACCTCTTTCCTATATACGGATAAACCGGAGTTTGTATACTGCGGAGTATATGAAGGCGAGATGGTGAAGGAAGATAACGAGGCCGTACTCGGCAGCATTACAGCTGAGAAGGCAGGTGTCGGAGTCGGTGATGAGATAGAAGTGAAGGTCGGAAACAGGACAGAGAGATTTCTCGTGACCGGACTTCAGCAGGCCGTATACGGCATGGGCGAAAGAATCTATGTTACAGAAGGGGGAGCAAGAAGGCTGGGCATAGATACAAATTATACGTATATAAGAGTCAGAGTGAAGGATGCAGATGTAAAGACCGTGGACGAATTTAATGAGAGAGTACAGGCGGAGCTGGGAGACAAGGTTACGGGAACCGAGAATCATTTTGAACAGACGAGAAGCAGCGAGAACGTACCTGTATATGCAGTCGGATTTGTGGTCATCATCATCGCACTGATGAATATCATAGTAGTAATGGTGGTTATAAGACTTCTGCTTAAGTCCGTATTTGTAAAGAAAGAGAAGGAATTCGGTATAAAGAAGGCAGTCGGTTTTACGAGCAGGCAGTTGAGACTGCAGCTTGCTCTGTCACTGGTACCGACATGTATCATAGCAGCACTCTTCGGTGCAATGCTGGGACATTTTCTTATAAATCCTCTGTTTGAGCTTGTGTTCAGAAGCTTCGGAATCATGAAAGCGGATCTTATAATGAAGCCTGTCCTCATAAGTCTCTCGGTAGCGGCGGTTTCGATATTGGTATTTGTATCAAGTTATCTGCTGTCCGGCAGAATGAAACGCGTATCGGCATATAATCTGATACAGGAGTAAAGTGAAGGTTTACATAAATCAGAAAAACCTCTGAGTCATAATGATTCAGAGGTTTCATTGTTGAAAAGCGTATCGAGTTTTTTTAGTGCATTTTAAAACCTCTAATCGAAAAATCGCAACTGCATCGACCATTTCTTTAGAATAACTCCTTCAACATTTTATCAATATTCCAAATATATTGCGGGACGGACCGCTATATCACTGGCATCGTCACCAAATTCATGTTTCAAACGCCAGTCATCCAGCTCACCATCCTTGTAGACAACAGTTGAGTAATAGTGCCCGCTGCCCGGAGAACGAAGCCACCAAAGAGTGGCGCCTATGATTTCGGCAGGATAACCATCATCTCTCCAATACCGTTTATATTCGTCCTCGGATACGCATCTTGCACCATTTATGAGTGCCTGCTTGGTCGGATAGCATATCAATGAATCATTTTTGCTGCTTCTGTCATATGTTAAGTTTGCTCCAAATAACTGTTGAACTTCATGTATGCTTAAGAGAAACACCCTGTCCTCTGTATCATTTCCGCCTTCTGCTCCACCTTCACACTCGTCCTTTGGATAAAAGTCAAAACTATCCGCATTTTCATTAACATTTTGAAAGATCAACTCCTGTTCTTCTGTGCTGAATGCACTGTTACAGAAGTCATTATTCAACCAGGATCGCAAAGTACAGTTCTCCCAGGTAATCGGAACAAATGTATCATTGTATGCTCTCGCATCCAAAGCATATCGCGATAGTAACAGTGCTTTCCCGTTATTCTTATCTATGACAATCCACTCTATTTCTTCGGGGCCGTTCGAATCGTCACTATCCTGCTCATATGTCCCGAAGCTGACATGGTCACCAACCTCAGCATCGGCAAGTACATCCGGCGCGTACCCGATAGATTCAATCTCCCCGCAGTTGATACTGAGTGCTTCCATTTCAGCCTTAAATTCCGCCTCCGCTTCCTCCGCTAATGCTCGCTCTTTCTCGGCATTGACCTCTTCAATTCGCGTCTCAAACTTAGCTTCCTCATCCTTAAGATACTGGTGCGCATACCCGCGAGCATCATAAAGGATTTCCACTGCCTCGTCATAATCCTCTTCGCTAAGCAGTTCATCTACCCATGTATTATATACACTCACTACTTTTTCTTTCTCATTAATATTTCTATATGTCCATATAGCTGACCCGTAATCTTTGATTCCCAGGTATGCCTCTGCCCGACCGTTCTGAGCATCCACGTTATACGGATCAATCTTCTAGGCCGCGCGGAAGGCTTTGATTGCCTGATCATAGTCCGACTCCGCCAGGCATTTCTGTCCAAGTTCAAGCTGCTGTTTAAGCTGTATCTTATTTCGAATGTGAGGGTACAATAAAAGACCCATTCCCAAAAGTAATATGATTCCAAGCGCAATAATACCTATATTTTTCTTTTTTGCATTATCCGACATACTCGCCCCTTTAAAAATCGTTTCTTCATCCAAAGTATATTTCGATTTATTACTTTTTTATCGCCATTACTTATTATATCAAAATAATAAAGCTTCAGCATAAAATTCTCCGCATAGAATCAAATATTCATCAACATTTTGGAATTAGTTTTCTATTTTCAAATATGGATTTTATATATTAAAAAGAGCCCGAAGAAAGTATACTTGAAACGCTTACTCCCGCCGGCTGGCACAGCAGCCGAAGCTGCTTTAATCAAACGCCTGCATCCGGATTTGAACCGAAACACCAACAGATATTGATTCAATTATCAGTGCAAGATCATCAATTAAGGAAATGATTAATAGGATTGCGGATAAACACTTATTACCAAATACATGGCTTAACCAAGACTTTATGAGAACAACATTCGGTAGCTGATAAAGAACATAATGATATGTTAAAAAAAGGAAAAGAAATAGGATTGCCTTCTGAATTATTACAACAACTGGCAAAAACTTTTGAACTGATGGAAGAAGAAAGCGTAGAAAAAGAATCACTGCAAAGAACTGAGATAGAAGAGCAGAATTCAGATGAAGGAGATTGGACGCTACATTAAGCTGAATTATTTTGACATCTACCGGTAAGATTACCATTGTCCAGCTCGTTTTGACTATACCTAATTCCATTGATTTCGTTAAGAATTATGATAAAATTGGTTTATAATTATATTTCAGGAGTGCGCTGATTGAATTGGAGTTTTGTCATGAATAAGAATAAGGCGTTTTTTTGGTTAATTCCAATTTTGATTATTTTACTGATTGATTTAATAATATTGGGATATGTATTTAAGATGGAATTTAATAGTATTCAGCCTGGAGAACCGGGTCACCCTACCGGATTAATGACCGCTTTTGTTGCTGTTGTTTTACTTATTCCAACTGTGATTATTTCTGCTATTTTTGTTTTCATAACAAAAGTAAGGTACGATAAATTGTCAACTCATTACCCGAAGAATGATGGTTTAGTTGGAGATAAACACTCTGAAACTTATCAGGTGACAGCGGTTGATCTTTCTTATTACGAAAAAAAGCAGCAGATTGATAAATGAATAATGCACATCAGGAGATGATTTACGATGTTTATTAATAAAGTTACAGTAAGTTTATAAGTTTACTAAGGATGAAAAATATATAGAACATGACTTAGATAGGATTATTCCAGTTTTATAGACGATGACAAATCGTGAGTTGTAGAGGGCTTGATGATGGGAAAAGAACTGTCGGAAATGACGTTGGAAGAATTGTGGGATTTA
>CAMOCO010000075.1 GCA_946610715.1 uncultured Clostridia bacterium
TACATACCACAGATAACCATCTTCGTCATAATATGCCGTATCACCTGTATGATAATATCCGTCATGCCAGATGGCATTTGTTTTCTCCTCGTCCAGATAGTAACCCATAAAAAGTCCGTTTGGTATACCGTCTGCGATATTAATACATACCTCACCGGTTTCTCTGACTCCTGCTTTTGTATCATCAGGCTTAAGAATTTGAATGTCATACATAGGATTGGGCTTACCCATTGAGCCGGGACGAGGTTCCTGACCCTTCAGATTTGCGATAGTAAGGGTAGTTTCGGTCTGACCGAAGCCCTCCATGATCTTTAAGCCCGTTGCATCATAGAATTTCTTAAATATTGAAGGATTAAGTGCTTCACCTGCAGTTGTGACATTCTTCAGATGGGACAGGTCATATTTTTTCAGATCCATATGAACAAGAATTCTGTATACCGTAGGAGGCGCACAGAAGGTGGTTATCTGATATTTCTCCAGCAGACTTAAGATCTCCTTACCGAAGAATTCATCATAATCATATGTGAAGATAGTTGCCTCGCACAGCCACTGACCATACAGCTTTCCCCAAACAGCCTTGCCCCAGCCGGTATCGCTGATGGCAAAATGTACTCCGTTTTTATCAACCTGATGCCAGAAGCGGGCAGTAGTATAATGCCCCAGGGGATATTTATAATTATGCGTTGCCATCTTAGGATAGGAGGTGGTGCCTGATGTGAAGAACATGAGCATAGGATCATTTCCGCAGGGAGAATCCTCAGTTCTTTTAAAGTGTGAGGAGAAGAATGCTATGTCCCTGTTATAATGAGACCAGCCCTTTCTCGTTCCGCCGCCTACAAGAACTTTACATTTCAGACCGTCATAGCTCTTTGCAGCCTTAGATATTTCCTCAGCCACATCTCCGTCTGAAGTGGCGAGTATACCATTTATATGTCCGGTTTTAAATCTGTATTCAAAGTCTTTTCTGGTTAAAAGATAGGATGCGGGAACTGCGATAGCGCCGATCTTATGAAGTGCAACCATTATGAACCAGAACTGATAGTGCCTTTTTACCACTACCATGACGCGGTCGCCCTTTTTAATTCCAAGATACATAAGATAATTGGCTGTCTTATTTGAGTAATAGTACATATCCCTGAAAGTGAAGCGACGTTCCTTGCCCTCTCTGGAAATATGGATCATGGCAAGTTTGTCGGGGCATTTCTTTGCCAGCTCATCAACTACATCAAATCCAAAGTTGAAGCTGTCCTCGTTTCTGAATTCTATTTTTTTTAGCAGACCATTTTCATCAACACAGGTAGATATAAAGTTGCCTGCTATACCTTCTTCCGGTATTAACCTGTCTTTATCTGCTTCCAAGACGCTATTGTTATCCAATGAAATGTTCCTCCGGGACAATCTTATAGTTCAATAGAACACGTTATGTAGTTTTAAAAACCACATGTTCTCCGCCACACATATAATATATAGAGTAGACAGGTTTGTCAAGTGGTTAAAAAATTTTAAATATTTTTATTGACATATTGAAATCTGAGATTATAATAGACGTGATAGTTAAAGAATTTTAATTATTATTTGAATCAAATAAGGTAAAAAAGGAGATTTAAAAATGTTTGAAGAAATCAAAGCAATCATTGTTGATGTTCTTAATTGTGATGAGGATAAGGTAGTTCTTGAGGCATCTCTTGCAGATGATCTTGACGCTGATTCTCTCGATGCTGTTGAGCTTGGAATGGCAATTGAAGAAAACCTCGGAGTAGCTATATCAGATGAGGATCTTCCAAACATCAAGACAGTTCAGGATCTTGTTGATTACGTTGAGGAGCATAAGTAAATAATTCATCGGAGGAAATAGCATGAAGCTTTTTGGAAAGAAAAAAGAAACACCTCAGAAGAGGAGTTCTTCCAGAGAGTCTGTAATGTTTGTAGAACCGGCGAAATATAATGATGAAGATACATATCCGGAGTCGGAAAGCGAAGAAAGCTTTACCTGCTCCGGATGTAACTTTGTTACAACATTGTCTGAGATAAAGGCGAATCTTTATGTGTGCCCGAAATGCGGCAGACACAGCAGGATTTCGGCCATCAGACGTATCAGATCGCTGGCTGATAAAGGAACATTTAAAAGACTGAAAATAGATATTCCTGTTATAGATCCGCTGGGATATCCTGACTATAATTCTAAGATTGAAAAACTCCAGTCAGATACGGGACTTGATGAGGCTGTACTGTCCGGAGTGTGTGAAATTGATGGTAATAAGTGCGTTGTAGCGGTTATGGCAAGCGAATTCCTTATGGGAAGTATGGGTATTGCCGTTGGTGAAAAGATAACCAGAAGCTTTGAGGCTGCGGAGAAGCTGAAGCTGCCGATTGTAATATTTACCGCCAGTGGCGGCGCCAGAATGCAGGAGGGTATTCTGTCTCTGATGCAAATGGCAAAAACCTCAGCTGCCGCCAAGAGATTCAGTGAAAACGGCGGACTTTACATATCAGTGCTGACACATCCCACAACAGGAGGAGTCAGCGCAAGCTTTGCGACTCTGGCAGATATTACACTCGCCGAGCCCGGAGCACTGATAGGATTTGCAGGACCGAGAGTAATTGAGCAGACTATAGGACAGAAGCTTCCGGCAGGTTTTCAGAGATCCGAATTTCAGCTGGATCATGGCTTCGTGGATCAGATAGTTGCGAGAGGTGATATGCGGGATGTACTTGCACAGATACTCAGACTGCATAAAAATGACGTACAGAGGTAAATGATATGACTATCAGAGAGATTGATGAGAAGCTTACAGAGCTGTCAAAGCAAATTGAGGAAGCTCACGATAAGGGGGACTCCGCAAAGGCTCACGAGCTTTCAAAAGAATATGTAGTGGTCAGCAAGAAGGCAAGTACGCTGACTGCTCATGATAAGGTCTTTCTTGCAAGAAATATGAAAAGACCGAAGATAGATGACTATATTAAGGCTTTATTCGATGACTTCTTTATTCAAAGAGGTGATTATCTGGGTAAAGAAGATAAGAGTATATATGGAGGAATCGCAAAATTCCATGGTATTCCCGTAACCGTCCTCGGACACAGAAAAGGAAGAAATATAAATGAAAACATGGAATATAATTTCGGAATGCCGGAACCGGAGGGATACAGGAAGGCGCTTCGAATGATGAAGCAGGCTGAAAAATTCGGAAGACCGGTTATAACATTTATCGATACTCCGGGTGCTTATCCGGGAATCGAGGCAGAGGAAAACGGACAAAGTATTGCTATTTCCAGGAATCTTGCCGAGATGAGTGCACTAAAGGTACCCATCATTTCCATAGTAACAGGTGAGGGGTCCAGCGGAGGCGCTCTTGCGATAGGAGTGGCAAATTCTGTTTATATGCTCCAGAATGCTGTATATTCTGTTCTTTCTCCCGAGGGCTTTGCTTCTATTCTCTGGAAGGATTCAAGCAGGGCTGATGAGGCTTGTGAGCTTATGAAACTTACGGCGGATGATCTGTACAGCTTTGGCGTGATTGACGGAATAATAAGAGAACCTCTCGGAGGAGCACATCATAATCCGGAGAAGGTCTATAAAGAAATAGATGAAATTATCAAAAGGGATCTTTCCAGATTCTCAAAGCTGAGTCCTGCCGAGATCGCAAATGACAGATATGAAAAATTCAGAGACATAGATATCATCGTAAGAGAAAGAAAGAGGCTGTCTTAACAAGATGCCGGAGGTGAAAAATGTACTTAAATGAAATGCTGGGAATACGTTATCCCATAATACAGGGCGGAATGGCAAATATTGCAACCGGTAAGTTTGCGGCAGCTGTGTCCGAAGCAGGTGGTCTCGGACTTATTGCATCCGGCGGATATGATGCCGCAAGGATTGAAGAGGAAATTGCCGATGCAAGACGCATGACAGATAAACCTTTCGGAGTAAATCTCATGCTCCTGAATCCGGATGTTGATAATATTGCAGACCTGCTGGTAAGAGAAAAAATTCAGGTTATCACAACCGGTGCAGGTTCACCGGGTAAATATATGGAAGCGTGGAAGGAAGCCGGTTCAACCGTAATACCGGTTGTTGCAAGCACGGCTCTTGCCAAGAAGATGGAGAAGATGGGAGCCGATGCCGTGATTGCAGAAGGTGGTGAAAGCGGCGGACATGTAGGAGATATGACAACTATGGCACTGGTTCCTCAGGTGATAGACAGCGTAGATATTCCGGTTATTGCCGCGGGTGGAATAGCGGACGGACGTCAATTTGCCGCTGCTATGTGTCTCGGTGCAATAGGTATCCAGGTTGGTACATGCCTGCTTGTAAGTGAGGAATGTCCGGTGCATGAGAATTATAAGCTGGAATTGATAAAAGCCAGAGATAACAGCACCACGGTTACGGGCAGAAGTCTTCAGGCGCCTGTAAGAATCATAAAGAATCCTATGGCAAGACAGTATCTGAAGCTGGAGGCACAGGCTGCATCCCGTGAAGAACTTGAGCAGATTACACTGGGAGGACTGAGACGTGCGGTTGTTGACGGAGATATGAAGAATGGTTCTGTCATGGCAGGTCAGGTATGCGGTCAGCTTAAGGAGATAAGACCGGTAGCAGTAATCCTTGAAGAAATGTATGAGGACGCAAAAAATATATTAAGCCACGGAAAAGAGGGATTCTAATGAAGATCGGATTTTTATATGCCGGACAGGGTGCGCAGTATGTAGGAATGGGTAAGGATTTCTATGATGCATATCCTGAATTTAGGGAAACATTTGATAATATCAAAGGAGAGACAGATGTAAAAAGAATCTGTTTCGAAGGACCTGAAGAGGATTTACAGTTTACGGCAAATACACAGCCATGTATGGTTGCATTTGCGGTTGGCGTTACAAAGATATTAAATAATATGGGCATTAAACCCGATATGGCAGCCGGGCTTTCCCTCGGTGAGTATTCGGCACTTTACAGTGCAGGAGTATTTACGGAGGAACAGGTTATTCCTCTTGTTGCATATAGAGGAAAACATATGGTTGAAGCTGCAGAGGGACGTGATTGTAAAATGATCGCTGTTATAGCTCTGGATAAGGATAAGGTTATCGAGGGATGTAACAGAGTGAACGAAGAATTTAAGGACCGCGGTTTAATAGCTGAGCCGGCTAACTTTAACTGTCCGGGACAGATTACGGTTTCGGGAGATACCGAAGCTGTTGACAGAGCAGCCGAGGTTCTTAAGGAACTGGGAGCAAAAAGATGCCTTCCCGTAAAGGTTAGCGGACCTTTTCACACGTCTCTTATGAAACCTGCAGGTGAGGCACTCCGCAGGCGCTTCGCTGATGAAGACTTCGGTGAGATGCAGATTCCTGTAGTATTTAACTCAATGGGACGCGCAAAAAATGATGATGAGAATATACCTGACATCCTTGTAAAGCAGGTGCAGAGCAGTGTTTATCTGGATGATTCCATCAGATATATGGTGGATAACGGAGTAGAACTCTTTGTAGAAATAGGTCCGGGTAATACACTTTCGAAATTTGTCCAGAAAACTACTCCGGATGTGCCGTGCATTAAGGTGGATAAGGTTGAAGATTTAGATATTTTGAAGGAAAAGCTATCAGGAGGCAGTAATGAGTAAGAGATTAGAAGGAAAGACAGCTATAGTAACAGGCGGTGCCCGTGGAATCGGTCGTGCCATCAGTGTAAAGCTTGCTTCGGAAGGAGCAAATGTCGTTATCTGCGATATAGTGATAAATGAAGCTGCGGAGGAAACCGTAAAGCTGATAGAGGAGCAGGGAGTAAAGGCCGCAGCCATAAAAGCTGACGTTACATCCCCGGAGGATGCAGAGAACCTCTTTAAACAGGCTGCCGAGCAATTCGGAAAGGTTGATATACTTGTAAACAATGCAGGTGTAACAAGAGATAACCTTCTTATGAAGATGAAGGAGGAAGAATTCGATCTTGTTATCAGTACGAACCTTAAGGGCACATATAATATGATGAAAGCTGCCGCAAGACCTATGATGAAAGCCCGCTACGGACGTATAGTAAATATAAGCAGTGTAGTGGGAATCTATGGAAATGCAGGTCAGGTCAATTATTCAGCAAGCAAGGCCGGCGTTATAGGAATGACCAAGTCTGTTGCAAAAGAACTGGGAAGCAGAGGTATTACATGTAATGCCGTTGCACCGGGATTTATTGAGACAGATATGACAAAGGTGCTTTCGGATGATCTTAAAGCTGCCATGGTAAAGAATATTGCACTCGGAAGAGCAGGTCAGCCTGAGGATGTTGCAAAGGTTGTAGCATTTCTTGCATCTGATGAAGCAGCATATGTAACAGGACAGGTTATCGAATGCTCAGGCGGAATGAGCTGCTGATATTTTTTATAGTTGAAAATTAAAACGAGTATTACTTAGGAGACAAAAAAATGAGACGTGTTGTAATTACAGGAATGGGAACTATTAATCCGGTAGGTCATAATCTGACCGAAGCCTGGGAAAATGTAAAGAATGGAGTCTGCGGTATAGATTATACAAAACAGATGGACGTTAGTGATTTTAAGGTGAAGGTTGCCGGAGAAGTTAAGGATTATGATCCTCAGGATTACCTGGACAAGAAGGAAGCCCGCAAGATGGACCGCTATACACAGTTCGGTATCATTGCGGCGAGGGAAGCGATTAAAGACAGCGGTATAGATATTGAAAAGGAAGATCCTTACAGATGCGGAACCATTGTATCATCGGGTATTGGCGGACTTATCACAATTACGGATCAGACACTCCGCGGAAATGACAGGGGGTATGAGAAGATATCTCCATTCTTCATTCCGATGTCTATTTCAAATATGTGTTCAGGTGAGATAGCCATTGACACAGGATTTAAAGGCGTGTGTGAATGTATCGTAACAGCCTGCGCAAGCGGAAACAATTCTCTGGGAGAATCATTCCATAAGATAAGAGATGGTTATCAGGATGTTATGTTAACCGGTGGAGCCGAGGGCTGTATCTGTCCTATGGGTCTGGGCGGATTCACTGTAATGAAGGCACTTTCAACATCAAATGATCCGAACCGTGCTTCTATTCCTTTTGATGCCGAAAGAGGCGGATTTGTAATGGGCGAAGGCGCAGGTATTCTGATCCTTGAAGAGCTGGAGCATGCCAAAGCAAGAGGAGCAAAAATCTACGGCGAAGTTATCGGTTACGGTGCAAGCTGTGATGCTTATCATATTACAGCACCTGATCCAACAGGTGCCGGTGCTGCAGGATGTATGAAAATGGCAGTAGAGGATGCGGGCATTAATCCTTCGGATATTGATTATATCAATGCTCACGGAACATCAACACATCTTAATGATGCCGGTGAGACAAGGGCTATTAAGGATGTATTCGGTGATCATGCATATAAGCTTATGGTAAGCTCAACAAAGTCCATGACAGGACATCTTATGGGAGCTGCTGCAGCGATAGAGGCAATCTTTACCACAATGGCTCTTAAGGATGGTTTTGTACCTGCAACAATTAATTATAAGACTCCGGATCCGGAATGTGATCTTGATATAGTACCGAATGAAGGAAGAAATGCTGATATCCGCTATGCTCTTTCAAATGCTCTTGGTTTTGGCGGACATAATGCAAGTATTGTATTTAAAAAATGGGAGGACTAAGATGGAACTTGATTCAAATCAGATAAGAGAGATAATACCTCACAGATTTCCAATGCAGCTTGTGGACAGGATCACTGATTTTGAACCCGGCGTATGGGCTGAAGGAATTAAGTGTGTATCGGTAAATGAGCCCTTTTTTCAGGGACATTTCCCCGAAGCACATGTAATGCCCGGTGTTCTTATAGTAGAAGCTCTGGCACAGACCGGAGCGGTAGCCATTCTTTCGGAAGAAGAGAATAAAGGAAAGATTGCATTTTTCGGAGGTATAAAGAATGCAAGGTTCAAGAGACAGGTGAAGCCCGGGGATGTGCTGAATCTTAGATGTGAGATAGTATCACGTAAAGGTCCGGTAGGCTTCGGTAAAGCAGTTGCCACGGTTAACGGCAAGGTTGCCTGTCAGGCGGAGATATCATTTGCAATCGGTTAAAAGCGGTCGGGGATTAGAAATGGAGGTCCGGTATGGCTCTTACAGTACTTTCAAAGGTTTATGAAAAATTCAGAGTACATTATTATCGTGATGTTTTTTTCAGGATTCAGTCAAGGGAACTGAGTCTTACCACGGTTGAAGCTTATTGTGTTGAGATAATTCATTCGCTGGGATCTCCGACTATAAATGAATTTGCGAACTTTATCAAGATTTCTTCTCCGAATGCCACATATAAGGTTAATTCGCTTATCAAAAAAGGGTATGTCAAAAAAGTTCAGTCAGAAACGGATAAGAGAGAGTTTCATCTTCAGGTAACGGACAGGTATTACAAATACTGGAATCTAAACCAGAAATATTTTGAAATTGTGGAGAACAGAATTAAGAACACATTAACAAAAGATGAGTATGAGTTCTTTGTAAAAATAATGCAGAAGGTTTCCGATGATCTTATGCCGGAGATTGAAGTAAAGAATATTGACTGATTATTTTTGATATAAGTTGACCGATAATGCTTGACTGGAAATTAAAAAATAAGATATAATTAATTAAATACACCGTCAGGTAATAGATAAGAGGACGTACCCAAATAATTGAATACGTCCTCTTACCATTAGTGAAGGTTAAAAGTATTTATATGATTAAAGAAGATTGGAATCTTCTTTAACAGGGGGCTTATTGATTGTCTTTATTATAGCGGCAATTTGATAGGA
>CAMOCO010000076.1 GCA_946610715.1 uncultured Clostridia bacterium
CTCCTCCTGAGTAAATTCCTGCATGTCGAAAAATTCACATTTATAGCCAACTCCGCCGCATGTAAATAGCATGCATTTTATTTCTTCTAAATTGAAAATATACTTAATCACTTTACACCCCGTCCGGTCTGCCGAATCCTAAAGTAAACGTCGCTTCGCTCATGCCATCGTCAGCCTTCAATCTTACTGAGATAGTCCTCCACATCCTTCTTGTAACCTCTGGAAATGTAAGCCCTCGCTCCGTCCTTAAAAGACAGCCACATTTCCTTGTAGTCCACATTCTTTACATTTCTCATATTGACCAGAAAGCTTTTATGAGTCCTGACAAAGAATTCCGGAAGTGTTGCAGTGATACTCTCAAAATTTTCATAGAATTCAAATTCCTGATTACCGGTACGGAGTATCATCTTCTTGCTGGAAGCTTCGAAGTAATCGATCCGCTTTATATCCACGCTGTAGACTCTGCTCTTAACCTTGAACCTATAGGTCAGCTTGTTCTCGGATTCTCTTTGATACTCGTCAAATATCCTCTCAAGAATCCCTTTAACATCCTCTGCTTTATAAGGTGTAAGCAGTACTCCGGATGGTCTGAGCGTGGGTGAAATGCTACCCAGCAGCTTCCCTATATCATCGGATACAAGGACCACAAAATTCTCCCTGGAATTATTCCAGAGTCTTTCCATCAGAAGCTCGGACATCTCACTGCAGTCCACAAAATAGACTGCAGTAAGACTCTTATCTGTGATCATCCTGATAAGATCATTTCCACTGCCTGCCTCATATATCTCTCCGTCATAATTTCTATCAAGATAAAATCCGGTGCAGCTGTCATTTATTGTTTTTCTCTCAATGTCTCTGCTTTCGCAGATATAAATGTCCATCATAGTTTTTACTTCTTATTCTCCGGTACATATACCTGAACGGTATGTCCATCTATCACTGTGAAGCCCACATTATCCGGCTGTTTTTTGGTCTGCATATTAAGTGACATGTCAAAGTTGAAGATTCTCTGATTATTCAGAAGTCCTCCAAGACATATACCTGTCTTCATATCAAGCATTGTCTTAACTGTCTTGCTGGCAAGAGTTTTAACAGGAAGCTCTCCTATAACACCTGCTACAAAGAGTATTCCAAGCTCGGCGCCCATCTTGAAGAAGAGTTCTACCAGCGGATACATCTTCTCTTCATTATCCTCATCATATACGATAGTATAGAATTCCTGCAGATCATCGATAAGGATAATCTTTCGTCCGAATTCTCCGATAATCCTTCTGGTAATCTCTTCGGAACTCATAACGGTTCCGCTGCCTTCAGCCAGAAGTTCCTTCTTTCTGTCGCTTCTTTCCTTGAAGGTTCCCTTCAGCATCAGAAGTACATCGAAGATTCCCTTGTACCCCTTGTATACTGAAACCTCTGCGGCTCCTGCAGCAATTCTATCCATGGCACTGTTATTGTTGATGAAGTAGATATCTGTCTTCGGAGCACTGCCATTTGCTGTGCCAGCTGCCATATTATCCAATGCCGCTGCAGCTGTAATAACATTGCTCATGACATTTTCAACCGAAACTCTGTTTGTACCCCATACGATGTAGCAATAGTCACGAACAGTATCGATGGAAATGAGATCAATGGTCTCAACATTGTATCCAACCGGCATAAGCCCTTGTCTCAGCGCATCTTCGCCGTCTTTAAGGAGTACTTCGCTGTAGCTTGCGTCCTTCGGAAGGATCGGCACTCTCCTTGCGGATGGTCCAACATAGGTTTCCTTATAACTCCTGATTGCTTCTCTCAGTGTATTATTCCTGTCAGCCTCTGTATCACCGTAAACCGGCAGCGCAGTCTGGAACTCAAGCACTGCATCCTTCATTATGAGACCGCGTCCCGCGATTGCCGAAGGTATGAATTCCGGATTCTTACCCAGCATATCGATGTAGTCCGCCTTCTCAACCATTCTGAGCGGTATCAGGAATGTAAAGTTCTGCTTCAGCTTGTATCTCATATCCGATGCTCTGTTCACTGTCATTACAAACTGTATTCCGTAACGGCTTCCGTCTCTTGTGAGCTTCAGGATATTTTCTTCTTCATTCTGATATTCGCTGATGAATTCGAAATAATTATCAATGATAAATGTAATGAGCGGAATCGGCTTATCCGGATTTGACTCATTATATTCCTTGAAGCTTCCTATACCTGCATTCTGGAACAATGCGGTACGGGCTGCTATTTCCTCAAATGCATATTTGAGGGTTCTTGCGATTCCTTCTGCCTCTTCAGGGTAGAATACATCTCCCACATGTGGCAGGTTGCTGAACAGTTTAAGTGTACGGCTTGAGAAGTCCATGATGTAGAACTGAACCTTCTCAGGTGTGTAGGTAGTTGCAAGGGACGTAACCAGAGTCTTCACGAGATTTGTCTTTCCGCTGGCATTTATACCTGCAACAAGGATGTTGCTGATAGTACTCATATCAACTACAAAAGGCTCTATATACTGTCTCTCCGGAATATCTATAAGTCCAAGAACTGCCATGATTCCCGCATTATAATCAACCTGATAATCTCTCTGAATATCCGGAAGGTAAATCTTATCCGACAGTGCCGGCAGCCACAGCGGTCTGGTATTTTTGATGCCGTTCTTTGCCGACTCCTCTGCGATATAATTTACACTGGCCTCCAGCTGTGACTGAAGCTTCTCTTTACTTGTATTCTTTGAATGTTTAATATTCAGTGAATGTCCGTCGATGTCTATCATGCTCATCTGATCGGCAGTACTCTGCTCCTCGATTCTCGGATCGTAACTTGCTCCCGAGTAACCGGACTGGAACATCTCAAATATCTCATCATTTCCAATCTGCAGATATGCACGTCCTGTCTGTGTCAGGTAAGCAGCCTCAGGTCTCTTCAGCATTCCCATACTGTCCTGCTTATCCTGAACCCTGAGACAGAGCTTGAATCTGGAGTTACTCCATATTTCGTCGTCAACCACACCCGCAGGCTTCTGGGTTGCGAGGATGAGGTGGATACCAAGGCTTCGTCCAACACGTGCCGTGGATACCAGCTCCTTGATGAACTCAGGCTGCTCTTTCTTAAGTTCCGCAAACTCATCGGAAATGATGATAAGATGCGGCAGCGGCTCATCTGCTTTGTGGTCTCTGTAAAGTCTCATATAAAGGTCAATCTGATTTACCTTATATTGATTAAATATAGTCTGTCTTCTCTTAATCTCACTTCGGATGGAAATGAGGGCTCTTCTCATCATGTTAGGATCAACCGTATCCGAAGTTGCCGCATCCTCACCTGTACCCAGGTTTGTAATAGTACCTGCAATATGAGGAAGCTTAAGAAATGCATTTGCCATTCCACCACCCTTATAGTCGATAAGGATAAATGCCACCTCGTTGGGTGAAAAGTTCATGGCAAGCGAAAGTATAAAGGTCTGGATAGTCTCACTCTTACCGGAACCGGTGGTACCTGCCACCAGACCGTGAGGACCGTATTTCTTTTCATGGATATCAAGGTATACAGGCTTATTGCCAGCTGAAAGTCCTACGAAGGAAGGAAGTCCTTCATAAGAACGGTTTCTCTTGTAATTCTTGATAAGATCCCAGTCCTCAATCCTCCTGATTCCAATCATGGAGAAGTAATCTATGCTGTCAGGGATCTGCCCTTCGAGAATTTCGCTTACATTATAGCCGCAGAGATATCTTGCAAAGCGCTCAGCCTCTGCAGTACTGATATCATCAAAATTGATATTTCTCGTAGCATCATAAGCCTCATTGAGGACGTAGACGCCATTATAATTCTTGCTTTTCTCAATGATGAAATTACATTCATTCGGAAGATAATTTACTGTCTTATAGAGAAGAATGAAGGTAAAGCCATAATCCACATTTGATGTCATGTACTTATAGATGGCTTCATTTTCGAAGAATGCCTTGCTGGTGCAGAATACGATATATCTGTCCTTAAATGTAGTCTTCTGACCTTCTTCACTCAGCTTCTCTGCACGAAGCCTGAGCTCATTGCTGAGGCTGTAGATCGTGTTCTGGATTGAGCTCTGGGTATTGCCCATAAATCTTGTCTTCTTGTCATTACTGAAGGTATGCGGCAGCCATCTTGCCCACTCCAGGTCATACTCCTGTCCTGACAGAATGGCGATTTTTACGTCTGTATAGCTGTGAAGAGTCGCAATCTGGATTATCATATTTCTGGCAACGGACTCCACATCCTTCTCATCACCGATAACACCGATTATTCGATTATTCTTCAGATCCACAGTCTTTACTGTGTCAGCTATGAATTCATATTTTGTGGAAATCTGTCTCGGCAGATCCAGAAGTGAATCCTGATGCACCGAGAATCTCTCAGCAGGAACCTTGATATTTACAGGGTTCTTGATAAATCCGGTTCCCAGTCTGATGGTAAGGAAGTCCTCATGATTTACATTTCTGTCCCAGAGTGAGATATTGTTCTGCGGGATTGTCCTTACAAGATCCAGTGAACTTCTGTACTTGGTCTCAAGCACCGTACGGTTAAACTGTTCCTTCTGATAGAGCAGCTCATCATTTTGATTTATGTACTGAGTATATGCATTGACTCTGAGGATTTCATTTTCCCTGCGGGTCTTTTCGTCATACTTCTGTCTCAGCACCGACCACATAACACCGATCAGCGCAAACATTACAACCGAAATCAGCATACCAACATATGACATGGCACTTCCGCCGCCCTTATTTACCATAGCATTGAAGAGCACGGTCATAAGGATCGGAATAGGCATGGTAATAGACGGTCCGAGTATAAAGAGAAGCGGAGTCTTTCTTGGTCTCTCCTTCTGTGGAGGAGCCTCAATCTCAACCTGCTCATCATCAAAGGGATCGATGAATCTCGGTGCACGGGAGAATTCGCTGTTATCACTGTATTTGGTGGTATCTTCTATTCTCCTGTTATCCAGCTCGGAAATGCTGACCTGCATTTCACCGGTTCTGTTTACGGCTATGAAGCTGCCGAGGAATATAATCTTGTATCCTACTATATAAATGGAATCTCCGACATTCAGACGCCTCTCCCCCGTAATTCGCTCGGAATTCACGAAGGTACCGTTACGGCTCATGTCGCTGACATACCAGTCATTTCCTTTTCTGTTCAGGATTGCATGGAAATGGCTGATATAATTCTGCTGAATACGAATATTGCACTCTCCTCCCGAGCCAATCGAAACCTGGGAAAGAGATGAAATGTCATACTTGGAAAAGTTGGTCATGGAACTGTTTATCACATAAACAGCACCGGTAAGTCTTCTTCCGGATTTTCTGACCTTGATATTGAACATAAGGCCGTCAGCAAGTTCCATATTTTCCTGAACCTGATGCTCGACACTTATTCTCACATATTCATTTGATTTGAAATACCATACGCCGTCCCATACTTCATATGAAAATATGAGTTCCGGCACATTCATTTTCTCGGAAAGATCCAGATTTCCCTGTCTGTTATCTTCGCCCGGCAGAAGGTATTCAAGTATCCTGTTGTTCTCATTTAAATGAATTAAATATTTGTTCATGTTCCACCCACATACATTATTTTATAGTTTTTCGTACCCACACTTAGTTTTCGGTTCTGCGGTTTACCTCTCCAGAAGATCCAGAATCTGCTGCACATTCGGGTCCACAGTTCCCGCAGCCACAGCCTGCTTATATGACTCTGTGGCTCTGGCTTTATCAGCATATTGATAAGCCTCTTCCATAGATGAGTTTTCTGCTTCAGCCTCTTTCCTGTAAACATACGCAAGCCATGCCTGGACTCTATAGTCCGACTCAGCATCATATATATCGGTAAGAGTCAGTCTCGCATCCGCAAATTGTCCCAATTCTATGTATATACTTGCAAGAATGAACCTGTCATCATTACTCATGAGTCCGGTGTTCATAAGCTTCTTGCCATAATCCTCTCCGAGCACCAGGAAGTGAACCTTCTCCTCTTCATTTATCCCTGACTCGGTTAGACATGCATTCATAAGAAGTCTGTAAAGATATGACTCGGAATCCTTACCTATACTGATATCCCCATAACTTTCTATCAGTTCTGAATATGACTGCATCTCGTGACTCACATCGCTCATGAGATATGCTGCCCTTACCTTCATATTGTCCGGTATATTCATCTGTGACAGCTTAGTGAGCCCTTCCGACGCCGAATATATATCTCCGCTTTCAAAATCTATCTCCGCCTGTGTGTAAATCACATCCGATTCTTCCATACCCCTTTCGGATGCCATGGTGAGATAGTACTGTGCATCTGCAAGGCTTCCCTGTCTGGCATAGCAGATGGCAAGTTCCCTGAAAATATCAGGATTTGTGTCATCCTCGGCTCGTGCCATGTTGTAATACTCTATGGCCTTTGCATAGTCGGCTTCCTTATAATAAGTATAGCCAAGCATATAATTTACTTCCGCTTCCTTGTCCGGATTATCATCCAGAAAATGCTTTCCCGTCTCATCATTTAAATATGTATCAATGAGCCGGAGACGGAAATCCGTACTTGTAAAATCTCCGGAGTTGAATTCATCCACCATCCTGTTATAAGTGGAGGAGTACTCCCGAAGCTCCTGTTCCTTTTTATTATTTCTATATGAAATGACCCCTGCCACGGTGGATACTGCTATGATTCCCACAGCGGCGATAATGAGTCCTCTTATTTTCAATTTTGTTTTATATTCATCACTGGCACGGAGCACTGCTTTATGCATTTCCGCCGCGCTCTGATACCTCTTTTCTCTGTCCGGATTCATCGCCTTTCTCACGATATCCACAAGAGTTTTCCTGTAAATATCCGTGCCGCCGAAGGCATTATCATCCAGCACTCCTATATATGGTCTGATGCCTGTCATCAGGTGATAGAAGCAGGCTCCCAGACTGTAAATGTCTGCTCTTTTATCAATATAAGCTTCTATATTTACCCCAAGGGTTCCCAGCTCAATCTCCGAACCGTAGCTGCGGGATGAGCCATATGTCTCATCAAGTCTATGCTCAATAGCCTGAGCCAGGCTTATCTGTTCGGGTGCCGCATACGCCGGCGTGATTCCCGATAATGTAAATGAATTCTTATCCATGGAAATGTTGAAGTCTATAAGACATACATCTCCTGCCGCATTTAGCATGATGTTGGAGGGTTTTATATCTCCGTGAATGATGTTGTTACTGCTTGAATGAAGGTACTCCAGAACCTCTGTCAGCTGAAGCAGCCATTTGATGATCAGATCCTCCTGAACCGCTATGCCTTCTTTTACATATCTGGATAAGTCATAGCCTTCGATGAAATCGATTACGGTATATACGTCGCCGTCCATTTCCAGATAATCATAAACCTGCGGAAGATACTTGTGATGGAGATTCTTGAGGATGTCCACCTCCTGCCGAACATTGGGGGAATTCGTGGACTTCAGCCTCTTAATGACCACGTACTTCTCAAGCTTTATGTGGTAAGCCAGATATACTACTCCGGCACCGCCTTCACCTATTTCCTTTATGATCTGATATCTGGTATCAATTGTCTGTCCCGGATATATCATTCACTTCTCCTGTTACACGCGCCGCCCTGTACCGGGCCGACATACAATTTCCATTTTGTCAACCGACACATCGGTCTGCTAATAATTAATAAATATGCGGAGTCTGCAAGTATTCACAGACTCCGCAACATACTAACAATTATTACTTCATTAATGATTAGTGATCAATTACTTCTTCTCTTCATCATCTTTTTTTCTTTTTGCAAGTATTATAAAGAATGCCGCAAGTCCGATAATTAATACGCCGCCAAGTATTATGAACAGCCAATTACGTTTACCGGTTTCTGTCTGAATATCCAGTGCTTTTTCAACTGCGTTCTTGTAAACCTTGAATGTAAGCTCGTCGCCTGTAGTAACATTTCCTGCTGCATCGGTAACTTCTACCTTAATGGTATATGTTCCGTCTGAGAAGTCCTGAGACAGCTGATTGTTCATATCTGCAAGTTCCTTAGCTGTGTACTCAGTAGTCTCGTCATTGATTGTTACCTTGGCTCCGCCAAGTGCGATATTATCATGGAAGATAATCTCTGCATTTACTGATTCAGCTTCATAATCTCCGCCGTTCTCAACATTGTTGATTGCGAATTCAGGATTTGTCCTGTCGATTACGAACTTTGCTTCTGCCTTCTTGGATACATTATCTGAAGCATTTCCTTCTGTATCCTTTGTACTAACTACTAAGCTATATTCACCTTCTTTGTCGAACTTAGCCTTGTTGAAGGTGTATACATTGACATTATAATGAGCATCATTCTTGCTTGACTTAACTGTATAGCCGTCATTCTCATTAAGCTTTACTGTATCCTCACCTACTGTGAAGTAAACTTCTTTGCTTTCGATATCTGCAAGATTGTACTCTTCGATTGTCAGGTCGCCATTTCC
>CAMOCO010000077.1 GCA_946610715.1 uncultured Clostridia bacterium
GTTCAGGGGTATATAGTTTATACAACACAGGACAGGTTGGATATGTTTGCGGCGATTCAAAATGAAAATCCGGATTACGGATATATATTTGCAGTAGCAAAGGGAAATGATGTTGATTTTATAGTGATTGATGAAAGCCATGCGGCTGCTGACGCCGAAATGCAGGCAAGATTCGGATATTATGAAATTGCAGTCGTAGAAGGTTACCGGATTTACGAACTTAAATAAAAAATACTTGTAATCTATAAATGGGGAGAGATAATAGTGAAGAAAAAATTCTACTTTGAAAGAATTAGAAGAAGTGTTACAGAGGAAAATGTTATAGTTATCCAGGGCTATAGCAACGAAGCCTACATGGATGTCAGCAGTGCCCAGGCTGTATTTAAAAACGGAAAAACAACAGAAGTTCTTAATGCAGAGATAATGACCAAGAGATTATCTCCTATTTTTGCGATATACAGATCCGGAGCAGTTCTGAGATATATGACATTTATATATGTCAGATTAAATGACAATCTTATACATTGGGTTGAAAAGGCTTCAGGCGATATGAATATATTCGTAGATGATTCCGATGCAAGCAGGATAAACATTTTCGGATGTAAACTGTCTTTTATAAAGAAGCGCCTGAACAGAATTGATTATATAGTTGATTCTGTGAATAAAAATGAAGGAGAGCTGACCATAAAAGGATGGGTGGCAGATCCTGATGAAGTGAGAATAGGTCTCTATAAGGTACAGAATAAGAAAGCTGTAAAGCTTGCTTCAGAAGTTGAATGGGCCATACGAAGCGATGCGCTGGAGTTTCTTCCCGAAGGTGGGGACGACCTGAAATGCGGTTTTACGGTGAAGGCATTCACAAGGGAAGACAAACTGAAACTGAATATACAGACCAGGACAAAGAGAAAGCTGGTTGACATAAATGCAATCGAAGATTCTTCAAAATCAGGACTTGTGCGCCGTATAGGAATGCTGTGGCAGACAGTAGACTATAACCTGAATACCATCGGTTTTTCCGCAACCATGGGAAAGGTCGTCAGAAAAATAACCCGTTCCATTAATAAAGCAAATGAAATCGATTATAACAAATGGAGACTTGATGTGATTCCTGATGAGGCAGCACTTGAACGCCAGAAGGAAATGTCAGCACAGTTTAAGGTGAGACCAAAATTCAGTATTGTTGTTCCAATGTATGAATCAGATGAAACTCTTCTGAAAGAACTGATCGATTCACTGAAAAATCAGACATATGACAATTTCGAATTATGCCTTTCAGATGGCAGCAGTGACAAGAGCAGACTGTGTAAAATAGTAGAAAAGCTTTCCGGAGGAGATGACAGGATCAGGTATATAGCAGAAAAAGATAAGTCTTCCGGTAAAGAGGTTTTCAGCAGAAATACTCTCGGAATTGCGGAAAATACCAATCAGGCAATGGCGATGGCAACAGGAGATTATATCGTATTCGGTGATCATGATGATCTGTTTGCACCGAATGCATTATATGAATGCGCGAGACTTATAAATGAAAAAGCAGAAGAAGGTATTCCTGTAGAGGCATTATATACTGATGAAGATAAAGTAGATAAATCAGGGAAGTCATTTAGCATGCCGAACTTTAAGCCGGATTTTAACCTTGATTTTCTCAGATCAATTAATTATATATGCCATATGTTTGTAATATCAAAACGACTTGCTGATGCCGTAGGTGAGATAGATCCGAAATTTAATGGCGCACAGGATTATGATTATATATTAAGATGCGTTGATAAACTTGATGAGTGGAATAAAGAGGAAGAAAAAAGAGAGGGAGAAAGCTTAGGGAAAGAGATTGGTGCAGAAGATAATTGCCATCGGGAGTTGGAGTCTTCCTACGGTAAATACAGAATGTATCATATTCCAAAGGCACTTTATCACTGGAGGATGATTGAAGCTTCAACTGCAGCAGATCCAAAGGCTAAGGTATATGCATTTGATGCAGGAAAGAAAGCTGTTGAAGCACATCTTAAGAGAAGAGGACTCAGCGCCAGGGTCGATATGGGAGATGAACTGGGCTATTATGATGTTCATTATGAGATTCCCCGGGAGTCCAATAAGCCGATGCTGTCCATTATCATCCCAAACAAGGACCATATTGATGATCTTAAAACGGTTATGGAATCCATCGATAAGAATTCTGTTCTAAAGAGCTATGAATATATAATCGTTGAAAATAACAGCACTGATGACGCGACATTTGAATACTATAAAGAGCTTGAAAAAAGAGAGGATGTAAAGGTTCTCTATTGGAAAGACGAGTTTAATTATTCTCTCATAAATAATTTCGGAGCTGCCGAGGCAAGAGGTGATTATCTCCTGCTTCTCAATAATGATATTGAAATGATAAATGGAGATGCACTTTCGGATATGCTGGGATTCTGTCAGAGAGAAGATGTTGGAGCCGTTGGTGCAAGACTTTATTATAAGGATGGCACAATCCAGCATGCCGGAGTGGTTATGGGCTTTGGCGGAATTGCCGGGCACTGCTTCACACAGCAGGCAGAGGTTGCCGGAGCTATATATTATAATCGGTCTAAGATGTCCTGTGATTACAGTGCTGAAACTGCGGCATGCCTTATGGTAAAAAAACCCGTATTTGACGCAGTAGGAGGTCTTAACGGAGAATTTAAAGTAGCATTCAATGATATAGATTTCTGTATGAGGATAAGAAGCCAGGGACTTCTTATAGTATACGATGCCTGGGCAAGATTCTATCATTATGAATCAAAGTCCAGAGGACTTGAGGATACCCCTGAGAAGAAGGAAAGATTTAAGGGTGAAGTTCTTTTGCTCCAGCAGAAATGGGGCGAGATACTTCAGAAGGGAGATCCTTACTACAATCCGAACCTTTCTCTGGAGAGGCAGGACTTTTCGCTCCGGCTGTAAAATGATGTGAAAAAATGACGTGGAGGATTGTACAGTGAAGGAATTATCAATAATTGTACCATGCCATAATGAAGAGGCGGCTCTGCCGGCATTCTTTGAAGAATTATATAAATACATAAAAAATATAGACGGAGTGGAAATACTCCTGATAGATGATGGCTCTAAGGACGGAACACTTTCAGTCATGAAGGAACTGGCGGCAAAAGACAGTGATATCAAGTATTATTCATTTTCCAGAAATTTCGGTAAAGAAGCTGCTATGTATGCGGGACTCTGCAATGCCACCGGAGAGCATGTAGTTATCATGGATGCGGATCTTCAGGATCCGCCAAGTCTGCTGCCGGAAATGCTGGAGACTCTTAAACAAGAAGATTATGATTCTGTTGCCACAAGGCGCGTGGACAGAAAAGGAGAGCCGGTTGTCAGAAGCTTCTTTGCCAGAAGATTTTATAAGATCATCAACAGACTGTCTGATGCTGAAATTGTGGACGGTGCCAGAGACTACAGAATGATGAAAAGAAAAATGGTGGATGCGGTCCTTTCCATGAAAGAGTATAACCGTTTTACAAAAGGAATCTTTGGCTGGGTCGGTTTTAAGACAAAATGGATTGAATTCGAAAATCGTGAAAGAGTAGCGGGCGAGACAAACTGGAGCTTCTGGGGCCTTTTTAGATATGCCATTGACGGTATTATAAATTTTTCGGATGCACCCCTTTCCATAGCTTCTTATCTGGGGCTGATCATGACATTTGTGGCATTTTTGGCGGTAATATTTATATTTGTACGTAAGCTGATCTTCGGTGATCCCGTTGCGGGCTGGGCGTCTACGGCATGTATAATTACATTTGTAAGCGGGCTTCAGCTTTTCTGCCTTGGTATCATGGGTAAATATATGGCCAAGATGTATGTGGAATCAAAGCACAGACCTATTTATATAATCAGAGAATCAAATTCGGAGGAAAAGTGATGTGGCAAAAACTGAAAGGCGCTGCCCCGTATATTGTTTTTCTGGCTGTTATTGTTATCTATCACAGCTTTATTAAAATCAAATTCGGAGATGAAATAACCTATTTTGGTGCTGTACTGGATAAAGAAGGAAATAAAATGGATCTCATATGGGATTTTACCGTTATGAGATATTATTCCTGGTCATCCAGAAATATCATAGAGCTGTTTTTGGTGCTGCTTAGCCATTACAGTCCTGTTATATGGAAGATAGCAGACATGGGTATACTTATGCTTCTGGCTGTCTCCTGTGTAAAGATTACTGAAGCAAAGGATAATATAATCTTAAAATGGATAGTTATATTCATGATCCTGCTCTATCCATTTATCGAAATGTCAACCGCAGGCTGGATTGCAACGTCAACAAATTATCTGTGGCCGGCTTCTTTAGGACTTTTTGCTTTGTCTGAAATAAAGGACATTGCAGGAGGTCGTATAAAGATATGGAAATATATTCTTACATTTCCGGCACTGATATATGCGGTAAATTCGGAGCAGATGGCAGGAATCTGCGTCATTATACTTGGCTTCGCTATAATAATGAGTTTTAAAGAAAAGAAAAAGTGGGTGGCACTGATTCCCCACCTTATTATAGCTGTTATGGGGATAATACATGTTGTTACCTGTCCGGGAAATGCCAAGAGAAGCAGTATAGAAGTAATCGAGAGAATGAGGGAATTTGATGATTACGGAATTGTGAGAAAAGCAGTATCCGGTTACGGAAATATGGTCAATCATTTTCTGTTTGAAAGGAATGCTACATTTCTATTATTTTTCCTGACACTGACAATTCTTTTATTTATAAAATATAAAACTAAAAAGCATGGTTGGATCATATGGGTTCCTTTTATAGTATATCTGATCATACAAATCCCGGTGAATTCGTTAATTCTGGGGAGAGTATATACGATTGCACATATTGATTCCGAGTATTTTATGGGTAAAGTCAGTACATTCCTGATTATCGCATCACTGCTGGTACTGGTGCTCCTGGTACTGGAAATGTACTATCTGATCGATGACAAGAAGTTTCTCATTACATTATATATGATCATGATGAGTGGTGCGGCTGCATCAATGGTGCTGGGCTTTTCGCCGACCATATATGTATCGGGAAACAGGATATTCATCTACCAATATCTTTGCATATATATTACAACGGCATTAATGCTGCACCGGTATCATACAGAGTTGGCAGAAAATGTAAAAATAACAAAAACCGGACCGGCTAAGCTGCTTGATCCGGAATATATCAGCCTTGCGTTAACGTTTATACTGGCTGTAAAAAGCATAATATCAACAATGGATTATATAAAGGCATGGCAATAATGAATAAGATTAAAGCATTATACTTTAAACATAAGGAAATAATAAATTATCTGATAGTCGGAGGCCTTACCACGGTAGTCAGCCTTGGAGTCTACTACGGACTTGTTCTCACAGTATTAAATCCAGAGAAACCGGTTCAGCTCCAGGCAGCAAATGTTATCTCCTGGATAGCAGCTGTGACATTTGCATATTTTACAAATAAAAAGTTTGTATTTGAAAGTGATGTGAAAGGCAGAGCCCAGCTGAGTGAGGCTGTGAAGTTCTATATATCCAGAGTGGGAACACTTCTTATGGACATGGGAATCATGTTTGTGGGAGTAACTCTTCTCGGAGGGAATGATAAAGTTATGAAGCTTATAGTTCAGGTTGTGGTAACTATAGCAAATTATGTATTCAGTAAGCTGCTGGTATTTCGTAAGGGCAAAGAAAGAAACTTTGCTGAGCCATAGAGGAAAAGTAATGAAATTTAAGAACAAAGAGATAAAATTTAATATATACATTTTTTTCGTACTTACAGCTATGGTATGGGGACTTGTAATGTCCATTATGATTCCGGTATCGCAGGTTCCCGATGAATATACGCATTTTGAAGGAATGCTTGCTTCATATGGCAATAAGGAAATCCTGAGGGAGGATATGGACAGATTCTTTGAACCTTCGGGAATGTCGGAGTTCAATCAGGGAAACCTTCATCCTGTGGACAGCGGACTTTATATGAAAACGGGAATGGAGTCATATTCCAAAGGGCTTTTTGAATATGGACTCAGACCATCGATTTCAGCGATAAAGTACCTTCCAATTGCAATAGGTTTTTATTTCGGTGTTCTGCTTCATTTACCCATGATCGTATGTCATCAGCTCGGAGAGCTGACAGCACTTATTTTCTATATTATTTTCTGCGTGATCGCACTTAAGAAAATGCCATTTAAAAAAGAAGTGATGCTGTTTGTCATGCTGCTGCCTATGGCAATTCAGGAAGCAGGATCCTTTAGTCCCGACGTTGTCGTGAATGCATGTTCATTTCTTATAACGGCAATGATACTGGATTTTAGAGTCCGCGATAAAAAGGTGGGATGGAAGGATATCATAGTATTTGCACTCCTTTCACTGTGGATACTGATTGCGAAGATGATATATGTGCTGATCCCACTTGGTATATTCATAGTTCCCCTCGATAAATTTGAATTGAAGCTGGGGAAAAAAATAGAGCTTGCAGCTGTCATAAAAAGATTTAAGCCCGTATTCATCGGACTGATAATTCTGATGGTTATACTGGTGGGCTATATCTGCAGGGATTTTGCCTACTTCAAAGTGCTATATGCATGCATCCTTCAGCCGGGAAATACCTTCAGCCTGTTTAAGAATACTTTCCTGGGGTATGGGGATCTGTTCATTCAGACTCTGGTTGGAAGCTTCGGCTGGCTGGAAATCGATGTATCGCTGGTATTTATCGTTATATTTTTCATCATGCTTTTCTATATAAATGTATTTCAGACTAAAGAAAGTATAGAAATGCAGGAATCATTTACCTTTAAGAACAGAATAGTTTTTGTGATCATTTCGGCTGCGGTTTTCGGTTTTGTACTTCTAAGCATGGTAAGCTGGAGTTTCTTCCTGGAGGGATTTGATCTGGATGTTCCTGTCAGTGTGATGAGAAGCTATCTTCCCAGGATAAGCTATATGCTGGGAGTGCAGGGCAGATATTTTATACCGTTTATGCCGATGCTCGTGTCTTCACTGGGAAGAGGAAATGAAGTTAAGAACCGTAAATTCTACACAGCTGTACAGTGTGCTTTCTATATAGGTTCCATGATGTATGTTATCTGGCTGCTGGATATAAGATACTGGCGATAGAATAAAAGATAATGGAAGGTTGACATAATGCTTCTTAGCTTATTTTATATAATTTCATATCTGGCTCTTTTGACGGGAATTCTATTCTTCAAAAAAAATGATAAGAAGCTGAGTCTCCTTGTCTGGATCACTATGGCGGTGATGACATCATTTTGCTGTCAGGCAGCTGCAGCGGCGCTGCTTTATAAAACAGGGCTGCCTGTCGCTATGTCGGTTATAGCTGTATTTAATCTGGTGACTGGCGGCATTCTATGGTTTTTCATCATTAGGAAGGAACGCCAGAACTATTATCTGGATAAGACGGATCTTATCGCATTCATTATCCTCGGCCTTGTTGCGGGATTTACCTATGCCAAAAGATTCACCATAGGGCATGATATAAGCTTTGCATCCGTTGACAGTGCCACACTTTATGATCTTGCAAAAATTATTGTCATGAATAAGAAGCTTGCAACAAATATGTTTTTTGCTACCGTCAATTCGGCTATGCCCATGCAGGCGGGACTTCCCATTACCGGAGAGTTCTATATGTTCAAAACCTTTATCCTGTGGGAGGCAGGATATTTTCTGCTGTCGGGATTATTCTTCTATATTCTTATCAGAGAATTTCTTAAGAACAGGGGACTGAAGATATTCGGAATTGTTGTTTCGGTTATCTATATGCTGGGTTATCCTATGTACAGCCTGATATTCGGATTTTCCTATTTTGGTCTCAGTATATCGGTGATTGCATATATAATATATGCGGCAATTCTATATATCGACGGAAATGTCGGAAAGTTAAACTGTGTACTGATGCTGAATCTGGGACTTCTGGGACTGTTCTTATGCTATATGCTTTTTGTGCCGGCAATATTTCCGGGAGTGCTCCTTGCTATTCTTATTTACATGAAGAAAACGGGAAAGCTCTTTTCTGTAAGAACCATCAAGTCCGGGCTGAGTATCTTTCTCGCTCCCAGTATAGCGGGAATGCTTGTTACGGCATCAAATCTGATATTTTTATCCTCAGGTTCAGCGGGCTCGGGTTCTTCCGGCAGCGATGCTTCCTCGGGACCTACGGGAATTGCCATAGATGGAGGATGCTATAATGATATGTATTCAAACTTCATTCTCCTTTTACCGTTTATAGTAACGGGGCTGTCAGTATGTGTAAATAAACTGCGTAACGGCCGGCTTGTCAAAGATGAATTACCTGCTGAAAA
>CAMOCO010000078.1 GCA_946610715.1 uncultured Clostridia bacterium
CCAAACAGAGTCTAAGCTCTTATCAAATGTAAAAATTTTGCAAGAATTTCCGGTTGTTACGACCAGACTTTCCCTGTCATACAGAATATTAATATTCAGGGAACCGACTTCTTCAGGCCTGATATTAACACCGGATTTAATCACAAAAGATTCTATAAAATCTCTGTCCATGATAAACGATACAGAAAACCTGAGAGGAAGTTTTGTCCCCCTGACAGCTTCAAAAAACTGGTTTCTGATATCACCCCATCTTATATATTCGAGAGTTTTTCCGTTACCGGTCAATATATCTTCATCATCGGAAGAATAAAACTCTTTATTCAGTCTTCCATCGATCTGAATTCTGCAGGCAGCCTTAACCTCAGCCGAATATAGAAGCATCTTCCCGAAAAAATCATTGGAAAGCATTATTTTTACAAATTTCGCAACATCAGTAATCTCATAGCTCTGCATGTTTCAGTCTCCACCGAATTGAATTATTATTATTATTATTATTATTATTATTATATATCACTTAACATCAATAAACAGAATTTTATAATCTCCCATCTCTGATACTGAATAGCCGACACTGTTAACCCCGTTTATATTAAACATGAATTGAAGAGTGTCATTATTAACTTCGAAGCCACTGATCTTACATTCAAAATCCTTCTTGCCTGTTGTAAAGAAATGATTGGCATAAGCCTCCATCTCGGCTCCGCTGTGAAAATCAGTACCGGTTTTACTGTAGTAATTAGCGCCCATGCTGTCGCATTTTTCATAGTCTTCCTCATCCCACTCATGCGTCATGGACATAAGCTCATCATCTATATTAAAATACATATGCGAAAGCATATCCTTTGTACCTACCGGGTCATCCCAGATAGTATCGACATTATACCATATGCCATCTATCTTAACCTGATTCCAGGCATGATTATCAGCTTTGAGAGTGCTTCTTTTTGATTCTTCCCCGTTACTGTCATCAATCCTTCTCTGACTCGATTCAGCGTATCCTACCACAAAGCGTGATTCAAGACCGGCACATTTAAGGAGCAGATCAAATGCCGCAGCATATCCGCTGCAGACAGCCTTTCCTTCAACCAGCGCACCATAAGCAGAATATTCCCACTCTGAACCATCATTAAAGAATCCGTATCTGCAATTATTGACTATATAATCATGCAGTGCCAGTTCCTTATCAAATGCCGACATTGTGTCTGTAATGTTTTTATCGAGTATCTCTCTTACTTTATTTTCGAGCTTTATGGCATTTGTTTTATCTTCCGGAATCGGCTTATTATCCAGAATTGAGTCAAGCACATAAATCGAATCCGACCTGTTTACATTCAGCTCCACCTTTGTTTTACCGGGACTTTGAGGCATTGTTTTAATATCTGTAACATTACCCTTCAGAGTATCCAGATAAAAATTTATACCTGTCAGTTCCTCTTCTTCCATATCGCCGATATAGATGGTCAGCTTACCTTCTTTTCCGTCATCCAGCATCTCTGTTACCTTCTCTGCAACTTCTTCCATGCTGCCAAGGACTTCATCGCCGGATTTTGCCTTAAACGGTCCGATCCCCATCAATCTGGAAATAAAAAATACGGCAAGTACTATTATTATGATTACAAGTATTTTATTTATCCCTAAGGAATTCTTCATTTATTCTAATAACCTCATTCATGGCGTCCTGTCCGGGAGCGCCTATGGTATTTCTTTTTTCTACACAGGTTTTCAGAGAAATAGCATCATATATATCATCACCAAAAACAGGCGATATAGCACGGAACTCACTAAGCTCCAGCTCATCCAGTGACTTTTTATTATCTATACAATAAAGTACAAGACGTCCGATAATTCCATGAGCATCACGGAATGGAACTCCCTTTTTAACCAGATAATCAGCGGCATCCGTAGCATTTGTAAATCCATGAGCCGCACTGTCCTTCATCCTCTCGGGATTCACGGTCATGGTACTTATCATTCCTGTAAATAAAGTAATACAGCCCTTTACCGTATCTATGGCATCGAAGGTAAGCTCCTTATCTTCCTGCATATCCTTATTATATGCAAGCGGTATGCCCTTCATAACCGTAAGAAGTGATGTAAGAGCTCCGTATACACGCCCGGTCTTTCCTCTGACCAGCTCAGCAATATCAGGATTCTTCTTCTGAGGCATTATCGAACTGCCGGTACTGTATGCATCATCAAGTTCAATAAACTTGTATTCATTTGAATTCCACATGATTATCTCTTCACAGAACCTCGAAAGATGCATCATTATAAGAGACATCGCGGATAAAAATTCTATTACATAATCCCTGTCAGATACGGAATCCATACTGTTCAGTGTTGGACCGTCAAATCCAAGCAGCTGTGCAGTCATATTTCTATCCAGCGGATATGTGGTTCCGGCAAGAGCTCCCGCACCCAGAGGACATTCATTCATTCTTTCCCTGATGCTGATAAGTCTCTTATAATCTCTCTTAAACATTTCCATATAAGCACCGATATGGTGAGCCAGCGTTACCGGCTGAGCTTTCTGAAGATGGGTAAAGCCCGGCATATAAGTATTTAAATGCTCCTTCATCAGCTTATGAAGAACTTTCAGCAGATCCGAGAGTATGTTCTTTGTCTCATCCAGTTCATCTCTGACATACAGCCTCATATCCAGAGCCACCTGATCATTTCTGCTTCTTCCTGTATGAAGCTTCTTACCGGCGTCACCTATACGGTCTATAAGGTTTGCTTCAACAAAAGAATGAATATCTTCATATTCAGAAGTAATCTGAAGACTTCCATTCATCACATCATCATAGATAGACTGAAGGCCTTTAAGTATTTCTTCAACCTCATTATCTGTAAGAATACCTGTAGCGCCAAGCATCTTAACATGGGCCTTACTGCCCTCCACATCCTGCTTAAAGAATTTCTGATCAAAGGAAATTGATGCATTAAAATTATAAACCAGACGGTCTGTTTCCTTTGTGAATCTTCCTCCCCAAAGCTGTGCCATTATCTAAAACCTCCATATAAAAAGATTAGAGCTGCCATTCGGCAGCTCAATATACATTCTGATATAATAATTATCTTACCCAGTATCTGAATTCCTCATCACCGAGTCTTATATAATCATCATTACTGAGGATTATTTCCACTCCCGGCTGAAGCAGCTTGCCATTTACAAAAGTATGGTTTGTCGAATCATTATCCCTGACATAACATTCACCGTTACTGATTCTGAAAATAGCATGTCTTCTGCTGACCTTTTTATTATCAATGATCTGATAATTGGAATCAGCTGATTTACCGACCATAAACTCCTTTGCAAGAATCGGAATAAGTTCATTTGTCTTAATTCTGAGAAGATACGGAACAGGATTATTGTAATTGGAAGATGTCGTAAGAATTGTAGTTGAACTCTTCTTATCATCATTCTCTTCAACATCCTCAAGAAGCATATCCTGTTCAAGCGACAGAACATAATTATAGAACTCTTCAAGATTGAACATAAGCTTACTGTCAAGATATTTGAGGATCTTATCAACAAGCTCTACACAATCCATATTGGCAAATCTTATACTTCCGATAAGTGTCTGAATAAACTCAGTTATATTGCAATCGGCAAATTTTTTATTTACCGGCATATATATAAGCTGAACATCCAGAGTTGACAGTTCAATATACATATAATGGATATTGAGCAGCAGCTTATTGAGCGGCATCTTGTTCTCATCAAAATACATAAGCTGATTCATAATATTTGAGAGAATAGATAAGAACTCTCCTTTATACAGCTGCTTTCTGAGGAACTGTTCCAAAGGAAGGGTTGCCGGAATCTTAAACTGCAGTGCCCTCACTCCGTCAATATCTATAACCTGACATTTTGTATTATTACCAACAAATTCATAGTTATACATCGTCATCTCAAACTGGTCAACGGGAACGTCCTCTTCAAGTTTGAAATTAATTGTAAACTCATCATAACTTTTCGAATTATCAGACATATAAACCCCCAAAAAACAATACAAGAATAACAATATATATTATACAAAAAACCATATAACTCTTGCAAGTATCAATTATTGTTTTCTCTTCTGTTTGCTCTCATTCTGAGTCTTGAATCGAGAATCTTTTTACGTATTCTGAGGGACTTTGGTGTAATCTCAAGAAGCTCGTCCGTATCAAGGAAATCAAGAGACTGTTCAAGTGACAGCTGCTTAGGCGGAACAAGCTTAAGCGCCTCATCCGAACCCGATGCTCTGGTATTTGATAAATGCTTGGTCTTACATACATTTACTTCGATATCCTCAGCGCGACCGGTCTCACCGACAACCATTCCGGCATATACATCAACACCGGCACCGATAAAGAGAGTTCCTCTCTCCTGCGCATTGAAGAGTCCGTAGGTAATGGAGGTTCCTGCTTCAAATGCAATAAGCGAACCATTTTGTCTGTAAGACATATCACCCTTATAATGATCGTAACCATCAAATATTGTATTTATAATACCATTTCCTTTTGTCGCTGTAAGGAAATCACCCCTGAATCCAATAAGTCCTCTTGACGGGATTCTGAATTCAAGTCTTGTCATTCCGCCGTTACCCGGTGCCATACCGGACAATTCTCCTTTACGTACGCTGAGCATATTTATAACAGTACCGGAAAACTCATCCGGAACATCTATAATGGCAATTTCAAAAGGTTCAAGCTTCTTACCGCGCTCATCTTCCTTGTAGATAACTTCCGCCTTGCTGACAGCAAATTCATAACCTTCACGTCTCATATTCTCTATAAGAACCGACAGGTGAAGTTCACCTCTGCCGCTGACCTTGAAGCAGTCTGTGGTTTCGGTATCCTCTACTCTCAGAGATACATCAGTATTAAGCTCCCTATATAATCTGTCTCTTATCTGTCTTGAAGTTATAAACTTACCTTCCTTACCGGCAAGAGGAGAATCATTTACCATAAAGTTCATGGAAATAGTCGGTTCTGTAATCTTCTGGAACGGAATCGCCTCAGGATTTTCAACAGAGCAGATCGTATCTCCGATCTTAAGATCCGCAATTCCCGATACTGCAACAATAGAACCGACGGAAGCATCATTTACATCAACTTTGTTAAGACCGTCATATTCATAAAGCTTTGTGATTTTAACCTTCTCACGTCTGTCGGGATCATGATGATTAACAATTACCGCTTCCTGATTTACCTTTATCGAACCGTTATCAACCTTTCCGACACCTATTCTTCCGGTATATTCATTATAATCAATTGTTGAGATAAGGATCTGAAGTCCCTTGTCCGGATCTCCTTCCGGAGCCGGAATAGCCTTAAGTATAGTCTCAAAAAGAGGCTTCATATCTGTACCTTTTTCTTCAGGGCTATATGATGCTACCCCTTCTCTTGCCGATGCATATACAAAAGGACAATCAAGCTGTTCATCTGATGCATCCAGATCCATTAGGAGTTCAAGCACCTCTTCTTCAACAGCGTCAGGTCTTGCATCGGGTCTGTCTATCTTGTTAACACAAACTATGACTGACAGATTTAAATCCAGCGCCTTCTGAAGTACGAATCTTGTCTGAGGCATAGGTCCTTCAAACGCATCTACAACAAGAATAACGCCATTTACCATCTTGAGAACACGTTCTACTTCGCCACCGAAATCAGCATGTCCCGGAGTATCAATGATATTGATCTTGACTCCGTTATACATAACGGCTGTATTCTTGGAAAGAATTGTGATGCCTCTTTCTCTTTCTATATCATTTGAATCCATAACTCTTTCAGCTACTTCCTGATTTTCCCTGAAAACGCCGCTCTGTTTCAGAAGCCCGTCAACCAATGTGGTTTTACCATGGTCAACATGGGCGATAATAGCTACATTTCTTATGTCTTCTCTGATCATATCATTCTTCCTCTCTGTTATCTTCATATATTATGCTGTTTGATCTTGTAAGCTCATGCTTATCTTTATCTATCTGAGCAACCTCAACAGTAGCACCTTCTTCAATCTGAATAGCTTCAGTTTCCGGTACCACCATGATTGTTTCAGTATCAACATAGGTTGTATCATACCTGGTGTCATCTATAAGTACCCTGGAAAACGGCGTGAAGTTCTCTCCGTGAACAACCAGATTTCCCGTAGCCTCATTATATTCAACACTTTCCAGGATAATATCATCCAGTCCAAGTTTTATATCGGTAGCTTTATATGGCTGTATTCTGTTAAATATATAACCTTCACCATATAACATATCGTATTGCATATCGGCAGCAATATCCTTGAACTTTTCATCACCGCCGTCTGCAGGACTGAAATACGCTTCATGAAGTCTCTGCATGATACCTCGTTTCATTCCGAGGCCTCTCATCAGGTAATCGGACATTTCATAAGTATATATATCCCTGTCTTCCATTTCAAGTCCGATATTATTTACTATTACATATTCTGTCTGATTGTCACTGCCCTCGGTAAACTGATTTTCTTCAAAGGTCAGTGCCGGGATATGATCTCCGTACATTACAAGTACATAAGGCTTCTCTCTCTCATCCAGTCTGATTTTAAGTTCCTTTATCATTTCGTCCATCTCATAGCACTGGTTCACGAAATAGCCAAACTGATTTGTAAGCTCAGGATCACCGGAATCCAAAGTAACCTTAACATGTTCATCACATTTCAGCTGATCCTTAGGATAACGGCCATGTCCCTGCACAGAGATACATAATACAAAATCCTGCTGTTCATCACTGTCCAGAGCTTTGATTATCTGATCCGGAAGACAGTCATCCTTAGCCCACCCGGTCTGAGTATAATTAACATCAGTCATATATTCCAGCGAAGTAAATGTATCGAACCCCAGGCTGGCATAGCTCTCATTTCTCGAATAAAATCTGGCTTTATTATTGTGAATGGCATGAGTTCCGTAATTATATCTTCTTTTAAGAACCTGCGCCATACTTTCACATGGCGTATCAGTCAGCACAGTCTTATAAGGATATTCACCTGCTCCGAAAACCTTGGACTTCATTCCCGTGATAATCTCAAATTCCGTATTTGCAGTACCGGCACCGATTGCAGGAACCGTCAGCCATCCCGAAGGATATTCTTCTTCGAAAGCTTTAAAATTGGGAATTGATTCAATATCCGTATTAATACCGCTGACTCTTCCGATATCTATAAAGGATTCCAGCTGAAGTATAATGATGTCAGGCTTCATGGCACGAATGTTCTGATCATCAAGATGATATGTATCATCAAAGAAATTATTCATCATACTCTCGCTGTAACCGTCAGGCTTGCTGATACCCACGTCCACAACACTGTTTGCAAAGCAATATGCAAATCCATAATTCTTATAAGCAGTACCCAGATTGGTAAACTTATCCGCAATAAGTGTAGTCTTCACCGAAAGTATAGTCATTACATAAACAACCACAAATGATATAAGGACTACAACGGATGCCTTTACAAAATGAAGCTTGCCTTTCATTCTCGGAATAGTTATAAATGCAATTACGATAAGTATAACAAGAATGATAAGCCCCGAAAAAATGAGAATCTGCTGGAAATCATTAAAATATATGTCCATCATACTGAAAACGTCGGATATCATGGTTACGTCTATAAAGGAAAAAGGCGTAATCCTGTAACCCAAAACCACGCAATTACATATTCCCATGGTCAGCCAGGCGGCAAGAACGAAACATATCATAAATACTCTTCTTCTGAGCAGAAGCGATATAGATAAAGTAAGAAAGCATATCGAACGATTATATAAAAACACCAATGGGTTATTCCACAGAAAAAGAACAGCCTTGAGGAGTGACCTTCTTCCCAATATTTCCAGTAAAAATTCAAGCGATATAGAAATTATCAGTAAAGAAAGCACCCATTTCCATAATGGCTGCTCATAAAACGATTTTATTTTTTTTGAAATGCTTTTTACTAGATTTTTCATGATTAGAAATTATAACACCAGTGTTAAAACTTATCAATTACACATAATAAATAAAATTTTATTTGACATACGTAAATAGTTATGCTAATATGTACATCGTTGTTGATACAACACATGCGCGAGTGGCTCAGCGGTGGAGCACCTCCTTGCCAAGGAGGGGGTCGCGG
>CAMOCO010000079.1 GCA_946610715.1 uncultured Clostridia bacterium
TAGCTCCCGGAACTGCTCCCTTTACTAAGATTAAATCACTATCTGCATCTATTCTAACTACCTCAAGGTTCTGTACTGTTACCTGTTCGGAACCCATATGACCCGGCATCTTCTTGCCTTTCATAACACGTCCCGGTGTAGTAGCAGATCCGTTGGAACCTGCATGGCGGTGATACTTTGAACCATGTCCTGAAGGACCTGACTTAAGACCATATCTCTTAAGACCGCCTGCATATCCCTTACCCTTTGAATTAGCTGTTACATCAACCTTATCTCCTTCTGCGAAGATATCAGCTTTGATAACAGATTCGCCGGCAACGTATTCAGCAGCATTTTCAAATTTGAACTCTCTTACAAACTTTGCAGGAGCAACTCCAGCTTTCTTTGCATGTCCAACCTCTGCCTTTGTAGCACCATGAGGATTTCTGATGATTTTTTTACCTGATCCGTCCTTTGTGACGATCTTTTCCTTAACTTCTCCGAAGCCAACCTGTACTGCTTCGTATCCGTCATTCTCAACAGTCTTAACCTGCAGAACGTTACATGGGCCTGCTTTTAAAACTGTTACAGGTATGAGCTGTCCCTGATCGTTCCAGATCTGAGTCATACCAACTTTTTCAGCAAGTATTGCCTTTTTCATTTCTGTTTCCTCCTAATTATAATTACAGCGGATTATCCCGGCACTCGGATAATCATTCTAAAGATTAGGTACATTACGTAACTAAAATTTAAATCAACATTTAATAATGATCTTTTCAACCGGTTCAGATTACTTTGTTCTTATTTCAAGATGAACACCGGCTGATATGTCAAGCTTCTTAAGAATATCTGTAGTAGCCTTGTTGGGGTTGATAACATCGATGAGTCTCTTGTGAGTTCTCTGCTCAAACTGCTCTCTTGAATCCTTATACTTATGAACAGCTCTGAGGATTGTTACCTTCTCAACCTTTGTCGGCATCGGAATAGGGCCGCTGACCTTTGCTCCTGTTCCCTTAACAGCTTCTACGATTTCCTTAGCTGCCTGATCAATAAGTGTATGATCATATGCCTTTAATGTGATTCTCATTACCTGATTAGACATAAAAAAAGTCTCCTCCTTTTCGCACTTTTTAATGAGTACGACAAGCGGTGACTGTACAACTCTCCCGAGTGTTTCCTGCATTTTGCAAGTAAATAGGGCGCATACCGCCCCTAAACACTCGTCATCTCTGACTTCTGTCAGATGGTTTTCGGTACAGTGACTTGCCGTCAAATATCATAGACTTGACCTTCGCTCCACGAAATTACCTGTTCTAACCCGTCGATTATAAATTATATAATCGATCTACTGTGCCTTGTGGTTACTTTCAGCAACTTTCGCTTCAACGCTATCAACGTCACAGCATTTGGTAGTATATACCATCTGACAGAACATTGCAAGAAGTTTTTTAAATTTTTTATAACGTTCCGAATCCCCCTATACGGGCATCAAGTCCGGCCTTCTGAATCAAGCTCTGGATTTTATCCTCTCCGACTCCTAACACACTATGACTTACCAGTATTTTTTTATCACGGCCGGCGAGGCCAAGTGTATGTGCCAGCTGCACTGTCTCATCGTTACTCATTCCAAGATCCTGAGCAAAATCTGCATACCTCTTATCAACCGCTGCAAGTGCTAATCCGCCTGCTACGTTCTCCAGATTGTCCAAAGATAGTTCTTCACCGGTGCCTTCGCCCTCTTCCTCATCACCGGCTTCAGATGCCATATATACGAGAGCTCCCAGTTCCTCTATCTCTTCCCCTGTAATATCAACACCCTTATCGGCAAATTTCTGCTGTACTTCTTCTACAGACTCCAGGTTAATAACCTCAGACATAAAATCAACATCTTTAATAAGATCAAACTTCGTCATATCCTTCATCCTCCGTTCTTATAATTAATACATTTCTATGATGAACTGCTTTCATCTGATATATATACAAAGTTACTTACTGATTGGAGACATATTTTAAATTTAAATATTTATCCATCTGCCGGCTGCTCCGCAGGGAAGTGGTGCACCCGCTTCTCTTACCGGAAGTCCCAGTTCGGACGCTTCAACCGTCCCTCCGCGTTTTGCTGCTATTGCTCTATCGAGCATATATGTAAGTACTCCCGGCTGAAGTCCTGTTGTATAAGAACTGATGAGGAAAAACAGCGGCTCATCCGATATGAGTTCTGCCGCAAGTAAAACCAGCTCATATACCGATTCTTCTATTTTCCATATCTCTCCCTTCGGTCCTCGTCCATATGAGGGCGGATCCATTATAATTCCGTCATATCTGTTGCCGCGTCTTATCTCTCGTTCAACAAATTTTTTACAATCATCGACCAGCCATCTTATGGGAGCTTCGGAAAGTCCCGAGGCCGCTGCATTTTCCTTCGCCCAGCCGACCATTCCTTTTGAAGCATCGACATGGGTAACTCTCGCTCCTGCCGCAGCTGCCGCAACAGTTGCGCCTCCGGTATAAGCAAAAAGATTAAGAACCTTTACAGCCCTGTCACTATCGGCTGTTCTTCCATCCTTCTTAACAGCCTTGCTTATAATAGAAGAAAACCAGTCCCAGTTAGCTGCCTGTTCCGGAAAAAGTCCGGTATGCTTAAATGCAAATGGCTTAAGGTTAAATGTGAGCTTCGAGCATTCATTTTCCGCAGCATTTATACCCTTAACGGGAAGCTCATAGCTTATAGTCCACTCTTCCGGGAGATTTCTGGTTTTCCATTCCCCACCGCCTTTACTGCTCCTGTAATAATGGCCATTCAGCTTATTCCATTCCGGCGCAACTTTTTCAGTCTTCCATATAACCTGGGGATCCGGTCTGAGTAGTATATAACCTCCCCAGTTCTCAAGTTTTTCTCCTTCAGAAGTATCTATGACCTGATAATCCTTCCATCGGTCTGCAATCCACATTATTATTTCCTCACTTTTTGTCCGGGCAATCCCGTGGTCTTGGCTGCCAGCTTCACCGCCTGCCCGTATGGGCACGTGTGCCCACACGGCACTGCGGTTCGCTTGCACGTGATTTGCTTCGCAAATCACGCCGAATCACCAATTTCTCTCTTCTATAGGTAAATATTCTTTATGTTCTCCTACATATTTATATGCAGGTCTGATGATCTTGCCGTTATTTACAAGCTCTTCGATTCTGTGAGCTGACCATCCCGCTATACGCGCTATGGCAAAAATCGGTGTAAACAGCTCCGTAGGAATTCTCAACATCTTATAAACAAGGCCGCTATAGAAGTCAACATTGGCACAGACAGGTTTTTCTCTGTTACGATTTTTCATAATAAGCTTCTTTGCTATATTTTCCACTCTGTCATAAAGTGCAAATTCCTTTTCAAAGCCCTGAGCTTCGGAGAGGCGTTTTGCATAATCCTTAAGTATCACCGCACGCGGATCCGATAATGTATAGATGGCATGACCCATACCGTAAATAAGTCCGGAATGATCAAATGCCTTTTTGTCCAGAATATCCTGAAGATAAGCTGCTATCTCCTTTTCATTCTCCCAGTCCGAAATGGTACTCTTCATATCCGCAAACATCTGCTGAACCTTCAGGTTGGCGCCACCGTGACGCGGTCCCTTGAGGGATCCCAGGGAACCTGCAATAGTTGAATATGTGTCCGTTCCCGAAGTAGTTATAACATGAGATGTAAATGTAGAGTTATTACCACCTCCGTGCTCTGCATGAAGCACAAGACAGATATCCAGTACCGTAGCTTCGAGTTCAGTATATTTCGGATCCGGTCTCAGAAGTCTGAGTATATTTTCCGCTGTTGACAGCTCCGGCTTCGATCTGTGGATAACCAGACTTGAGTCAAGGAATCTGTGTCTGTAGCTCTGATATCCGTATGCAGCTATCACCGGAAATCTTGCAATAAGCCCCAGTGACTGCTCAACCACATGTCTTATGGAAATGTCATCCGGATTTTCATCATATGTATAAAGAGTAAGCACACACCTCTGGAGTGTATTCATTATACTCCGACTGGGCGCCTTCATTATAACGTCTCTGTTGAAATTTTCCGGAAGCGGTCTCATTTCACCCAGAACCTTCATAAATTCGTTCAGCTGCTTCTCAGTGGGCAGTTCTCCGAAGAGAAGTAAGAAGATTGTTTCCTCAAATCCGTGTCTGCTTCCGTGAAATCCCTCCACCAGGGATTTGATGTTATAGCCCTGATAATAAAGTTCACCGTCAATAGGAGTTCTCACCCCGTTAATATCCTTAAAACCGTTAACATCGGATATCTCAGTCAGTCCTGTCAGAACACCCTTTCCGTCGGAATCACGAAGTCCTCTCTTAACATCAAACTTTTTATAGAGTGTCTGATCTATCTGTCCGCTGTCTCCGCAGAATTCCACATATTTATCTATTAACTCATTAATTTCATCATTCCTGATCATAATCGAAAATGTACCTTTCAAATGCATTTATTACTGTAGTTTCGTTATAGGAATCCACCCGCCTTAAGTTGCGCCCGTAATTCAGATGTACATGCCCGTGAATAAAATATTTCGGACTGTATTTATCCATAATATCCGTAAATACTTTGAAGCCTTTATGGGGCAGATCCTCCTGATCGTTCAGCCCCAGCGCCGGACTATGGGTAAGAAGAATATCAATTCCTTTTGCTCTTCGGATTTTTCCGTACAGCTTCAGATACCTTCTCTTCATCTCGCTTTCGGTATATTGATACTTACCGGTATTGTAGCGCATACTTCCACCAAGTCCCATTATCCTTATGCCTCTGAAATTATATACCTTATCATCAATGCATTCACAGCCGTCCGGCGGGGTATCATCATAGCACGCATCATGATTTCCATGAATATAAAGCACCGGCGCCTTGGTAAAGGTCGCAAGAAATGACAGATACTGAGGCGCAAGATCCCCCGCTGAGAGGATAAGATCTATCCCTTCAAGCTTTGATTTTTCGAAAAAATCCCAATAATATTTTGATTCTTCATCAGCGAGCACCAGTATTTTCATCGTCTTCCTGTTTTACACCCTTTATCTCAACAATTGTCCGAGCTCTCTCTCTTAGCTCATCCTTCGATGGAATCTCCCCTACTACATTATCTATGAGCCAGTCCATCATAATAATATCATCGATCAGTATTTCCTCTCCCGGCTTATTTCTGAGAGTGCCGTCCTGAGAGGTAATACCTCCTACAAATACAGCAAATCGGTTTCTCATCATAAGACCCTTCAGTGACTCAACCAGTCTGAGAGCCTGGGCCGGAATCTTATTTGAAAGAATCAGATCCACCACGCCCGATGAGAGTCCCCACCAGTAATTGATAGGCTTACCTTCCGTTTCCGAATCAGCTATATCCCAGGAATCGTGAATGATAAGATCTATAAGTCTCTCATACAGAACTCCCCAGTTATAGGTCGGCATTGCCATATTAACAGGTTCGCCATCGGTAAGCTTATAAAGTCCGAACCTTCTTGAAGCCCTGGTCGGAGTTATCATATCCTGATCGGAAATCATATCTACCCCGTCCTGTTTAAGTTCTTCATATATGCTGTCCCGTTCTCTGTTCCCCTTAAGGGTTGTCCATTTTAGAAATACCTTACATTCCGGTCTGACCATCTGGGCTCCCAGGGCAAATGCATTAATATTTGCCAGATTGCCCTGAATCGGATAATCGGTTACATATCCTATCTTACCGGTATCTGTCATCATTCCGGCTATAATTCCGGATAAAAACTTTACCTCATACAGTCTTGCATAATAGGTTCTTATATATCTGTGTGATGTATTAAGCGAACAATTGAGTATCTTAACATTTTTGTATTTTATGGCACACTTCAGACTGGCATCGATCAGTCTGGTGGTTGTGGTGAATATCACCTCAACTCCCTGTTTTTCAATCAGTTCCTCCATGGCATTTATAGCATCTTCTTCAGTCATGGCAGTTGTGATCTTCAGGGCGTTTATCCTGTCGCCGAACACTTCCTTAATATGATTTCTTCCCAGCTCATGAGCATAGAGCCAGTCTGAAAGCCCCGGCTCTCTGTCATATATAAATGCCACCTTAAGTGGTCTGGATGCAGAATACTGCTGAGGAAGGATATGGGAAATGATTGATTTTTTTGTCTCGGGCGGAGCCAGCGAAACCTCTACCTGATAACGTTCATCCATTACAAGGAATTCCTGCCACATATCCCTTATGACCTTTTTCATATCCTCAAGAGACTTTTCCTCTACAGCATCAAAGCCTTCCAGTTCAAGAACACCGAGAAATGCATCTCCCGGCGTGATATGCATCAGCTTTTCACCTTTTTGTTCCTTAAAAGATTTTTCAAATCTCCGGTATGCCGCTTTAAGTTTCAGTGTCTTTTCATCGCTCCACACCTTTCCTATCTCGGTTCTGGTAACCGTTCCCGAACCATCCGGCGAATCCGTCTGACTGGCATTGGAGCTCACACTTATCTCATTCTCATTTATATCAACCCCGACAGCATTTATCAGCCGCGCAAAACTTCCCTCACTTGAAAACCAGATAAAATTCACTCCCGTCTTCTTATAGAAGTCCATAAACTCATAATAAATCTTTACATCTTCACTATCCGTAAGCCTCGGAATCTTTCTGGTTACAAATGCCGGAACGGAATCAGCCCCGAAGTATTTAAGCACACTGACTCTTTTATTTCCTTCAGTCACATAGAAATAATTCATGTACTCAACTACCTTGATGGGATCATGTATTCCTTCGTTTAAATGAGCATCGCACAGCATTGACCATTTTGCTCCGAATTCCGTCTCCCTATCCATGATGGGCATAAAATTTCCGGCAAATGCATTTGTCCTGGAATTTGTACTTGTACCGATCACTCTGTCCAGCGGTATGGTAACAAGTCCAAGAGATACTTCACCCACAACATCAGCCTTCTCTAAAATATCATCCAGCACGGGAAGATACGGATATCGGCCTCTTAACATATCTTTTCTGAATGCACGCTCACCTATTCTTTTAGCTTTTTCATATTCTGTAATTGACAAATCTTATCACCTCAGCATCTCGGAGTTTTAACTGACTCAAGAAGTTTCCTTATGGCCTTATCCATATCTATACCTTCAGCTCTGGAGCGCTGACCCAGTTTCAGTCTGTGTCCCAGCGTATTTCTTGCCACCTTCTGGACATCCTCGGCATTTACAAAATCTCTGTTATCGATTATTGCCATAGCCTTGGCCATCTTCAGCATGGCAATGGTTCCTCTGGGACTTGCTCCCATTGAAAACAGACTGTTACGTCTGGTTTCTTCAACTATATCTACAATGTATTCATATATTTCATCTCTGATAAAAAGATTATTACACTCTTCCCTCATTGCCTTCAGTTCATCCAGTCCCATGGCGGGCTTTACATGACTTACGGGATTTGAAGCATTTCCCTTAAGTATCTGAACCGCATCCTCATGTTCCGGATATCCCATGGAAACACATATCATGAATCTGTCCAGCTGAGATTCGGGAAGCATCTGAGTTCCCGATGAGCCGTATGGGTTTTCGGTTGCTATAACAGTAAACGGATCAGGCAGTGCACGCGTCACTCCGTCAACCGTGGCTGTTCCTTCTTCCATAACCTCAAGAAGCGCAGACTGGGTTTTCGGGCTCGTTCTGTTTATCTCATCAGCAAGAAACAGATTGCAGAATACAGCCCCCGGTCTATACTCGAATTCCTTTGTGGCACTGTTATACATAGAAAAGCCCAGGATATCACTGGGAAGTACATCCGGCGTAAACTGTGTTCTCTTATAGTCAAGAGAAAGCGCTCTTGCAAATGTCATGGCAAGTGTCGTTTTTCCGACTCCGGGAATATCCTCCATAAGGATATGACCACCCGCTATAATGGCTGCTAGCACCTCCTCTACCACATGTTCCTTACCCTTTATTACACTATTAACCGCATCCTGTACTGCGGTAAGCTTTTTAATATCACCCATATTCTATGCTCCTATCATTTATAAACCTTAATTTATAAACCTTAATTTATAAATTATCTTTACAAACTTCG
>CAMOCO010000080.1 GCA_946610715.1 uncultured Clostridia bacterium
ATTTATAGAAAACAAATGTAAAGATAAAGCCCCATGCAACCGCAAAGAAAACTTGTATGACTGTTTCCAAACTGGCCTGACCGGCGAATAGATTTATGATATGCCCAATCCCAAATGTTACCGATGAAATAATAATCGCCAGCTTAATTCCATCCTTTGGAATAAGCGCTTTAAAAAGAAAGCCTCTGAAAATCACTTCTTCAACATATCCAATAAGCAGCATGGATATTACAGCGAACACCTGACCCATTCCATCATAAGCTATTCCTAAGCCGCCCCACAGATTTCCGGTAACCAGAATCCACATTGGGATAAAGAACAGATACCTCTTCGTATTTCGAGGCCATCCCGTAAGACCGTACTTCTTCTCCAGATGATTTATCTTTACAAAAACAGTAATGCCGACCGCTATAATCAAAAGAACGATGGTCATCCAGATACTTTCATCACCTAATTTTCCTCTTATCGGAATTGTCGCAAAACAATACACAAGAATCCAAAGCACCGCAAACAATATTCCATTTTTCTCATATAGTTTTCTCATTCATTTCGACCTCGATTCATCAGATTGTCGTATGTATTTTCCAACACTTTCCGGAATGAATCCTCTTCATATTCCATCGCATTATTTGCAAGTAAGCTTGCTATCCCGTGTGCTGAAATAAACAGGTTAAAGAACACATCTCTGGCTTCGTCTTCTGTACAGCCAAATCCCTTTGAAACCATCTTAAGCATTTCTCCTATTCCGGGATCTGACATAAGTGCATGAGCATTAAGTCCTGCAAAGCTGTTTGTCTGAAAGAGGAACCGGAATAAATTCTTTTCTTCATATCCGAACTTGATATAGTTCAGCCCAAGTTGCAGAAGCGGATCATATTCCTTATCGCCTTTCGGCATAATGAAGCCGGTATGATAGTCGTCAGCCAGCTTATATGTCTCTTCACGTATTTCTTCAATAGTTTTAAAGTAATACATTACCGGCTGCGTAGAACATCCCAATTTCTCTGCAATCGTTCTGGCATTGATCATCTCAGGTCCCTGTTCTCGGACGATCTCAAAAGATGCGTCCAAAATCATCTGTTTATTTATCCTTGGTTTTGGCGGCATCATCTTACCTCCTGTATTATAATTATTGTTATATAACGTAAATTATAATACAGCTTATTATAATTTTCAATTAACAATTTTTTCTACGTGAAGGAATCCTACCTCTATCTCCCATAGTATAATCGCTCGCCAATTTCCCATATGCACCATCACCTTTTCCTGATGCCGGATAAAAAAGCCACCAATGCATGTTCGCATCAGCAGCTCTTATAGTGAGTTTTGTATGATATTACAATGATTATTTGGACTCCTGTCTCTTCTCTTCATCCTTGATCCGGTAATAATCCTCCAGATCAACATCAATCTTCACTTTTGCATCGGGTATATATTTTCGGTTGCTCATTCGCTCGAGAAGGCAGATACTTTCCACGTGAACCGTATTCGGGAACATATCGCAGCAACATCCTTTGACAGGGACATATCCGTTTACCTCAAATATTTCCAGATCTCTTGCAAGTGAAGTCGGTTTACAACTTACATATACGATATTCTTTACGCCGTAATTAAGTATTTTTATCAATGCCTTGGGATTCAGCCCGTCTCTCGGAGGATCAAGAATTATAAGATCCGGCTTATCTTCCAATTCATCAAGTTTCTTTAACACATCTCCGGCTACAAATTCACAGTTTGACAATTTGTTCAGCTTTGCATTTTCTTTTGCTGCCTCAACAGCCTCCTCTACTATTTCTATCCCATATACCTTCTCAGCTACCGGAGACATAAGCTGTGCTATAGTTCCCGTTCCGCTGTATAGGTCATAGATCACTCCTGTCTTTTCACTATCACCGCCTAAAGCCTGAAGCGCATATTCCCTTACCTTCGAATAAAGCAGCTCCGCTCCCTTTGTATTTGTCTGGAAAAATGAAAATGGTGATATCTTAAATTCCAGCCCCAGAATATCCTCTATCAGATAGTCTTCCCCATAAAGCAGAGTTACCGAATCAGGAATAATGGCATCTGCCAGAGTATCACACTCTGTATAAATCACTCCCGCTATCTTATTATAATAAGATAATGAATCGAACTCACCTGTGCCTACATTATCCTCAAAGCTTCCATTTACTCTTTGAAGCTTGCCCCATTTATCTCTCACGATTTTCTTACCCGTATTGGCTTTTTGGTATCCATGAGAACTATATGCATCAAGTCCCATAGGCTTTTTCTCTCCAAGTGAAAGGAGTCCCGCCACATATTCCGGGAGGTGAAGCTCATCTACAGTTTCACTCCTTTTCTCATTCCATGGTATGTTTCTGGTTGTTTCATCTATACTGTGATGGGTTGTAGTTACGAGATTAACCAGAATTTTACCTGTTGATTCGGATTGTCTGATAACAAGATTACGAAGAACACCCTTGTGAGTATATTTATTATAATAGGGCACACCAAGTTTTCTGTAAAATTTCTGGGTATATTCAAGTATCTCATTCCAGGTCGGACTTACAATTCCGCACGAATTAATACTGAGAATATCATGATTTGAAAACTGCCTGTGGAGACCGAGTGTAAGCGGTCCATCCTTCTCTTCATCCCCAAAAGTGAATTCCATTTTATTTCTGTATCTGAACTGATTCGGTGAAGCAATTATCCCCTCCCATTCTTCGGGAAAGTGGTCCTTCAGGACTTTTTTCACCATATCTTCTTTTAGTTTCAGCTGATTTGTATATGAAACGGTCTGATATGTACAGCCGCCACAACTGTAAAAATGATTACAGATCGGTCTCTTTGTTTCCAATGGTGATTTTTTTATCACATCAACAATAGTCCCCTCCGCATAACCGGTCTTTTTCTTAATGATCCTGACCTTTACTACACTACCGGGAAGCGCATTCTTCACTATTATCTTTCTTTTATCTTCCGAACCATCTCCGGACAACGAAGGACTACTGTAAATAAAGCTTCCCTTATTAGGAAAGCTGTAATCTGTTATTTCTCCCTCTATAATATCTCCCTTTTTCATTCCTTCACCCTCACCATCTTTTACTTAAGATATTTTATCTCCACGGTATATTTACCGTTTTCCTCCATTTCCATTATCATATATGTTTTTTTACGAATGCCTCTCGGTCGTGATATACTGCCCGGATTAAGAATCCTTACACCATCCGATTCCTCATCAACCGGGAAATGAATATGACCGAAGCATACAATATCGCACTCATTTTCCTGAGCCAGATATCTGAGACGAAGTGCATCATCACTATTCATTATATGCTGCATATGCCCATGGGTTATGAGAAACTTATGACCGAAAAGCTTAAATGTTCTGACAAGCGGATTAGTCGAATCCCAATCGCAGTTGCCTTTTACAAATACACACGGTACCGAAGGAGTTCCTGCCAGCATTTCAATGGTATCCTCTCCGCCTTCTACATCTCCGCAGTGTATCAGCATATCCGGCTTTTCAGCTTCGATAGCGCATCTGACATTTTCATTTTTCCCGTGAGAATCGCTAAGTATAAGTATCTTCATCTCATGCACTCCGTAAACTCTAATTTAACAATTCCGCAATTGCCCTCAGTGCCTTTCCTCTGTGACTTATGGCATTCTTCTCTTCAGGGCTTATTTCGGCAGAGGTCTTACCATATTCCGGAAGGTAAAATATCGGATCATAACCGAATCCATTCTCTCCCGCAATCTCGTAGCCTATGCGGCCTTCCATGGTTCCCACTACAACCTCTTCTCTCCCATTTGGAAATACTGCAGCCATAGCGCATACGAATCTGGCTGTACGTTTCTCATCAGGAACCCCCTCAAGTCTGCTGATAAGATTATTATTCTTTTCAACATAAGATGTATCATGTCCCATATATCTTGCAGAATAGATACCCGGCTCGCCGCCCAAAGCATCTATTTCAAGTCCGGAGTCATCAGCAAGTACCAGCTCACCGGAAGCCTTACATATGGCTCTGGCTTTGATCAGCGCATTTTCCGAAAAGGTCTTCCCGTCTTCCACTACATCAATATCAATCCCTGCTTCCTTCATAGAAAGAATCTCATATCCCTTCCCATCCAGAATTTCTCGGATTTCTCTCATCTTATTTTCATTTCCCGTTGCAAAAATCAGTTTCATTATGTCATAATCCTTTCTTATCATTCTTCATCACGGTTTTTTGTAAACGCCTTCAGACATATATTGCAATCCGACTTCTCAGCCTTATGCCATACCTCTCCGTAAAGACTCATATATCCCTCACCATCACTCAATATCAGGTTCCGGGTTCTTTCACCGTCATCACATTCAATTGCAATTGGTCTCTCACTTCCCGGTGTATTTATATTTACGATAACCGCAAATTTTTCGCCGTCATCAAGAGGAATGGCTTCATCAAATTCCACCGTATAGTAGCCTGCATAACGGGTCTGGCCTTCGCCCACAAGAACTCTCTCATTAAGCGATTTTTTATCCTTAAAATGCCTTACAACATATACTGAAAATGTGGTATCATCCCCTGTTGCATAAAATGACACCGCTGACAGATTCTCCTTATCACCGGCAGTATAGCAATTCGCAAAATACGCCGATTCCTGGCTGAAGCCCATCTGACCGACCCAGCCCAGAATATCACTCTGATAGATGTGGTCAAAGTCATCAGTATCACTGAGCTTCGAATAAATAACTGTTTCCTGACACAGATTGACATCATCATAAGAAACATAAAAATATCCTTTATCCCCAAAGCTGTCTCCCCAGCTATTCTTGCAAATATATGCCCCATCGTGAAGTGGGGTTTTTCTGAATCTTTCCTTCGGATAATGATCGTCCCATCCCACCAGAACAACCGCATGATTCGGCCTCTCAGCACCGTCATAATAATAGCTGAAGGATTCACTGTTATAATATGGTGAATAATTACCGCCGTAAGGAAGCTCGAGGTAAAGCGACGTTTCTACTCCGCCATACTTAAATATGGCTCCCTTTATAGTATCATCATCCCTTTTCTTCATAATGATAGCTTCTTCAAGATGCTTTACGGCAGGCAGATCTTTGTCAGTTGTATCATCACCATATGGATCATCCTTATCAAGTACAGGGCCATGCCAGGAAGCTAGATATGAGATGCTCATCCCATGCTCACCACCCTGGCTGAGATCCAGCGAAAAATCATTATTCTTCGACATATGATCCACAGAATAAATGATTTCTTCCCGGGGCATCAGCACCGTTTCCAGCGCTCCCAGAGATGCAAATGCCCAGCAGGTACCGTAAATACCCTGATCTCTCACCGGCGTAACTCTGCCTCTTTTCCTCATGTCATACTGATCAGGCAGAAACCTTCCGTCGTCAATGCACCTGAAATCCATAGCCCTTCTGCTGTATATATATTCCGTCTCATATCCAAGATCATCCAGTACACTGCTTACCGGAAGATATTTATCACCGGCATCATTCTCAAAAACCTTTCCGTCAAAATCCACTCTGTCAGAAGGTTCATCATCATGAAAAACCTTTGCCGAATCACCGGTTTCGGAATATACGATCTTAATATCCTTACGTTCCACCGTTACCACTCCGGAATTATAATTATTTATGGAGCAGCCCACTATGTCTTCGAGAAATTTTTCCGAGCAGCATACCTCCATATTATTCCCGAGCCTTACACCGTAATCAAAATCCGCCAGACTGCGTCCCTCGATCAGTACATCAAAGCCGTCTGTTCCTGCTCTCTCGATAACGGAGGCTTGAATACCGTCAGCAGCAGCATCGTAAGTTGAATTCTTAACGACTCCTACCCTCCGAGGCGTCATCCCATAATTTGTAAGGATAAGTACGCCTGCAATTATTAACAAAAAAAGAATAATCCTTTTTCCCATATAAAGTCCTATCGTACCTTAGGCTTCGGTCCCAAAAATGAATAAAACCTGGCCTGTATCATTCCGTTATATATCTTTCTGTTCTTATCAGCTTTTCTTCCAATATCTTTCTCTGTATCTTCATAGGAAGTAATTACATACATGGACCACTTGTCCAGATTCCGATATACCTCTCCCAGTGTTTTGTAGAGCTCCGGCAGTGCCTCCTTTTCTTCCAGTCTTTCTCCGTAAGGCGGATTTGTTATTATAAACCCGTAAGATTTCGGATTCTTCAGATCCTTAACGTCTCTTGCCTGAAAATGTATATAATCTCCCACTCCCGCATCTATGGCATTTGTCCTTGCCGCCTTCACGATTTCCGGATCTATATCATAACCCTGGATATTCATTTTAATATCCTTTTTTTCCAGACTTCTAGCTTCATCATAGGCTTCATACCAGATTTTCTTAGGTAACAGTTTTTCCCAGCTGCATGCCGTAAAATCTCTGTTTACTCCGGGTGCGATATTGGCACCGATCAGAGCTGCCTCAATAGGAAATGTACCGCTCCCCGAAAAAGGATCCACAAGAATCCTGTCCTCCTTCCACGGTGTAAGCATAAGGAGAGCCGCAGCAAGGGTCTCGGAAATGGGTGCTTTTCCCACCAGTTTTCTGTAACCTCTTTTATGCAGCGATATTCCGGAGGTGTCCAGTCCCAGAGTTACCCTGTCTTTCATGATAAATACCCTTACCGGATACTCATCTCCGTCCTCGGCAAATCTGTTGATATGATAAACACTGCTCATCCTTTCTACCATTGCCTTCTTTACGATGGACTGAATGGCGGAAGGCGCAAACAGTTCCGATCTGCTGGTAGTAGCTTTGGTCACCCAGAAACGCGCATTTCTTGGAAGAATTCTCTCCCATGCAACGGACTTTACACCATCATATAACTCATCAAAGGATGTTGCTTTAAAATCCCCGCACTTAAGCAGTATCCTTTCCGATGTACGAATATTTATATTTGCTCTGGGGATACCGTCCAAACCGGTACGGAATGTAACCCTTCCGTCTTCAACTTCCGTAATCTCATATCCCAGCTTTTGTATTTCCCTTTTAAGTACAGCCTCCAGACCGAAATGGCATGGTGCTATCAGTTCCATCATTTCTTCAGCCATATAACCTCCGCTTTTCTCCTGCCATTTTACATACGGCTTGCCCCGCCCTAAGCGAAGCTCTCATAATTGTAAAAAGGACGAAGAATGCGATAACAAGTCAATTTGCATCACACCCTTCGTCCATAAAAACCTTAAGATTACTCTCCGAGTCTCTCCTTTAATGCTGCTGTCATCTCTTCAAATCCCGGCTTTCCAAGAAGAGCAAACATATTCTTCTTATAACTCTCAACGCCCGGCTGATTGAATGGGTTAACTCCGAGAACATATCCGCTGACGCCACATGCAAACTCAAATTTATAGAACAGCTCGCCTATGGTCTCTTCACTTATATCCTCAAGATCTATTCTGATATTCGGAACCTGTCCATCAACATGAGCAAGTATGGTTCCATTCATGGCACACTTATTAATGAAATCTACTGTCTTACCTGTAAGATAATTAAGTCCGTCAAGATCAACCGGCTCTTCCTGCATGATAACACTTCTGCGCGGATTCTTTACATTTAAAAATGTCTCGAAATGATTCTTGGTTCCTTCCTGGATAAACTGTCCAAGAGAATGAAGGTCTGTTGTAAAATCAACACCTGCAGGGAAGATACCCTTTCCG
>CAMOCO010000081.1 GCA_946610715.1 uncultured Clostridia bacterium
TTTTTATACATTTTATAAGATACTTTTTTCATACATCCTAAGATGCATTTTCAAAATATATTTCCTTCTCCATCAGCTTAAGAAATGTATCCTGTACTGCATCTTCGGAAAGCTGTACATCTCTTAATATACCGTACGCTGCATTATATAATTTGTTTTCGTAGAGTTTATAGCATTTTTCTATAAACTTCATACGCTGTTTAATATTCATTTAAACCTTCGCTCCTTTTAGTTATGATAATTAAGGGACCCCTGTTTACATTATAATAAACAAAATCAAATGAAGGTTTGTGACAAAAATTTTAAAAAAAACCTGTAATCCATAAATATACGGATCACAGGTCTAAGTATTTAGCATCTTTGTAAGATTTCACTCAGAGGTTTTTCTTCCTTCTGTCTTGTAAGTTCAACAAGTCCGAGCCCTGTTGTATCAACATATGTTGTTTTTACGGGATCACGGCTGATAACATCTTTAATATAAGCAATCAGTTCTCTGTAACTGTCGGGACTGACCATATTTATAAAATCTATTATAATTATTCCTGACAGATTCCTGACTCTGAGAATTCTGCAAATCATATCCACAGCTTCCATATTCAGCTTAAGAGAACTTTTTTCCTTATCCTTACCTTTTATGGCTTTACCGGAATTTACATCAATAACCGTCATAGCCTCTGTGCTGTCGATATATATGCAGCCACCTGATTTAAGATAAACAATTCTCTGCATGAGCTTTGAAAGCTTTGTATCTATATCAAATGTTAAAATTGCGTCATCATCTTCTATAAGTCTGAAATCATTTTCAGGAAATCTGTTACATATTTCACGTATTTTATAATCCGCAGAATTGTTATCGGAATATAGAAGTTTTCCGGAAGTTTCAAAACGGCATCTTGTGATCACTCCGTTTAGTTCACATAATAATTTTATGGTTTCCTCTTTGATTATTTCATTATCTATATCCTTCGCCCTGGTTCTGACAATTGCGCCGATTTTATTATCCATATTATCAGATGATCCGGAATCTATACACTTTTCTACAATCTCTCGTAATTCTTCCTTACGGTCATTATCATCGATTTTTTTGGAAACGCCGACGACACTTCTTCTGTTAAGAACAACATATTCTCCGTTAAAAGTTATATCGGCTGTAGCTTCTGCTTTTTTATTCTTAACCGCATCCCTGCATATCTGGACAAGGATTATATCTCCTTCGCATAGCTTATCAGCCTTTGCGGTATGCCTTATATATATATTCCTGTCGGCATTATCCTTAATGGAATAATATAAAGTATCTCCCAGACCCGCATCAAGAAATGCCGCTTCTATATTATTTACAATCTTCTCCACCCTTGCAGTATAGATATTTCCAATGAGTGAATTTCCCGAAAGATTTACTGCCTCTATAAGATTCCGGTCTTCAAGCAGAAAACCCATCTTTAAATCATTAAATTTTCCGACGACAAAATTATACAAATCCATCACCTGTTTTAAAAGAAATCAATTCTTAAAGCTGTGAATCGGTGCAGGTATTCTTCCTGTTCTGTTGATAAATTCAGAACAGTCATATTTATTTACAGGCATTATTGGGGCTTCTCCGAGCAGTCCTCCCAAATAAATCCTGTCACCCACGTCTTTTCCGATAACCGGAATGATTCTAACAGCAGTGGTTTTTTGATTGATCATTCCGATAGCCATTTCATCAGCGATTATACCGGAAATGGTTGATTCGGAGGTGTCTCCCGGAATAGCTATCATATCAAGACCTACAGAACATACACAGGTCATTGCTTCAAGTTTTTCAATTGTAAGTGATCCGGCATCTACAGCATCTATCATACCCTGATCTTCGGATACGGGGATAAATGCACCTGACAGACCGCCCACATAAGAGGAAGCCATGATACCGCCTTTTTTAACCTGATCATTGAGCAGTGCAAGCGCTGCGGTTGTTCCCGGAGCTCCTACTCTTTCAAGTCCGATAAGCTGGAGAATATCTGCTACGGAATCACCTATTGCAGGTGTTGGAGCAAGAGACAGATCTATGATTCCGAAAGGAATTCCGAGTCTCTTGGATGCTTCCTGCGCAACCAGCTGACCTACTCTTGTTATTTTAAAGGCTGTTTTCTTGATAGTCTCACAAAGTACTTCAAAGTTTTCACCTTTAACTGATTCAAGTGCAGTCTTTACTACACCCGGACCGCTGACACCTACATTTATAACGCAGTCTCCTTCACTTATTCCATGGAAAGCTCCTGCCATAAAAGGATTATCATCCGGAGCATTGCAGAATACAACGAATTTTGCGCATCCTATAGACTGTCTGTCAGCAGTCAGCTCGGCTGTTTTTTTGACAATCTTTCCTATAAGCTTAACAGCATCCATATTAAGTCCGGTCTTTGTGGAACCGCAATTTACGGAACTGCACACAAGTTCTGTTTCGGAAAGCGCCTGAGGGATTGACTCTATAAGCATTTTGTCAGCTGTGGTCATCTGTTTGGAAACTATTGCCGAATATCCGCCAAGAAAATTGACTCCGACTTCATGTGCGGCTTTGTCAAGCACTTTGGCGATTTTCACAAAATCCTCCGGGGATTTACATACAGAAGCACCTACCAGAGAAATAGGTGTAACAGATATTCTTTTATTTACAATTGGAATTCCGTAGTCCCTTGTTATATCTTCACCTGTTTTTACAAGATCCTTCGCAAGGCGGGTTATTTTATTATATATATTGGTGCAGGTTTCATCTACGCTGCTACCGGTACAGTCAAGTAATGAAATACCAAGAGTTATAGTTCTTACATCAAGGTTCATCTTGCTGATCATTTCATTTGTTTCCAAAACTTCATTAAGAGTAATCATTGTATTTCCTCATTATTATTTTTTTTATGTGTTTTTAAGATATTTGGATATAAAGCATCACAGCTGTAATTCTTCGAATCACAGCTGTGAATGTTGGACATCGTCCAACATTCATAATCAGAATCAACAATTCTTGTCCTGCAAGCAGGACAGAAATTGTTAATTCTGATTATGTGATGCACTATATCCTATGCATCATGTCAAAGATTTCTTCTTTTTGGGCTTTTATCTGAACGCCTATTTCATGGCCGATGGATTCCAGTTCTGATGCTATTTCCTCATGGGATTTGGAAGATTTTGATACATCCACCAGCATCATCATATTAAAGTATCCCTGCATGGTAGTCTGGGTAATATCATTTATATTGATATTGTTATTTGCAAAATAAGTACATACTTTTGCGATGATTCCTACCGCATCTTTTCCTATAACTGTTACAACTGTTTTTGACATGACTTTCCTCCATTCGTCATAATTCTATTATTTCACCATTATTATCGCGTGGAGCAACCATAAGGTTAAAATCTCTTACATCTTCCGAAAACGGATTGTCCCATATTTCGGATTTTACTGTCTCATATGCCAGCTCCTCAAAATTATTTTCCTTTGATAAATGTCCGAGCATAATGCCTTTTATATGATTATTCAGCAGCTGTTTAATGAGCCTGCCGGAATTATCATTTGATAAATGACCATGATCACTGAGAATCCTTTGCTTAAGAATATACGGATACGGCCCAACTTCAAGCATATGTACATCATGATTTGCTTCGATGAGCATACAATCGGCATTTGAGAGAAAATGCATGAGTTCATCATCAAAGCATCCGATATCAGTTGCAAGTACTGCCTTGGCATTGTCGCAGTGAAAACTATAGCATACAGGTTCCTCTGCATCATGTGAAATGGGGTTAACACGTATTTCTATATCTCCGACGGAAAAAATGTCATGACTTCCGATTTCTTTAAATAGAGATCTGTCATATTTTCCCATATTACGGCAGTTCTCAATGCCACGGATAGTCCCTTCCGTTGCGTAAACCGGAACATCATATTTTCTGAGGAGAACTCCAAGTCCTTTTATGTGATCATTATGCTCATGAGTAATTAATATCCCGGAAAGTTCTTTACCCGACCGCTCGGCATAGTTAAGTCCGGCTTCTATTTTTTTTAAGCTTATGCCGGCGTCAACAAGGAGTACAGTATTATTATTATCAATAAATGTACAGTTGCCGCTGCTTCCGCTGGCTATTGTCATCATTCTCATAAAGCGGATTCCTTAAAATATTGCCTTGGGACTTTTATCGAGAGGTCTGTAACCCTTTTCTTTAAGAACGTTGAATATTTTCTCCTTATGCTCCGGACCAAACGCCTCAAGGGTGATAACAAGCTCAACAGCAGAATTTCTGTTAAGAGATACAAACTGATTATGCTCAAGTTTGATGATATTTCCCTGAAGTCCGGCAATGATCTCGGAAACATTTGCAAGTTCACCCGGCTTATCCGGAAGAAGCACAGATACGGTAAATATACGGCTTCTTGCAATAAGTCCGTGCTGCACAACTGATGAAAGTGTGATTATATCCATATTTCCGCCGGAAATGATGCTGACAACCTTCTTTCCTTCTGCCGGAAGGTGTTTAAGTGCAGCAACAGTCAGAAGTCCCGAATTTTCAGCGATCATCTTATGATTTTCTATCATATCGAGGAAGGTTACGATAAGCTCGCTATCCTCGACAGTTACTATCTCATCGATATTCTGCTGTATATAAGGGAATATTTTTTTTCCCGGAGTCTTAACAGCTGTACCATCAGCAATTGTATTTACATTATCCAGAGTCGTTACTTTTCCCTTTTCAAGAGAAACCTGCATACAGTTGGCACCTGCAGGCTCAACTCCGATTACTTTAATATTCGGATTCATCATTTTTGCAAGTGTAGATACTCCGGTTGCCAGACCGCCGCCGCCGATAGGAACAAGGATGATATCTACAAACGGAAGCTCCTTAAGGATTTCCATTGCAACTGTACTCTGACCTGTTGCAACCCCGAGATCATCAAAGGGGTGAATGAAAGTATAACCTTTTTCCTCTGCAAGTTTCAGTGCATATTCACAGGATTCGTCATATACATCTCCGTACAGAACGACTTCAGCGCCGTAACTCTTGGTTCTGTTTACTTTGATAAGCGGCGTGGTGGTTGGCATAACAATTACTGCCTTAACACCATAAGCTTTAGCTGCATAGGCTACGCCCTGGGCATGGTTTCCGGCAGAGGCGGTAATAAGACCCTTGGCTCTTTCCTCATCAGATAACTGACTTATCTTATAATAAGCACCCCTGATCTTATATGCGCCGGTAACCTGCATATTTTCCGGTTTAAGATATACCTTATTACCTGTAAGATTACTGAAATACTCTGACATTATAAGTCCCGTATTACGGGCAACCTTAGAAACTATTTCATATGCTTCTTCGCATTTTTCTCTGGTAATTTTATCCATATGATCATCCCTTCCTTATTTGCCAGCAGGATCAAAATCCGCAAAAAGTGCATTAATATATTCATCAGGATCGAACTTCTGAAGATCTGTTATTTTCTCACCTACACCAATATATTTAATAGGACATTTAAGCTCATTCATTATGGCTATAGCAATTCCGCCCTTTGCGGTTCCGTCAAGCTTGGTAAGTATAATACCGTTTATTTCAGTTACATTTGAAAACTGTTTTGCCTGTTCAAGAGCATTCTGACCTGTGGATCCATCCAGAACTATCATGGTTTCCACATATGCCTCAGGATATTCACGCTCTATAACCCGTCTCATCTTTGCCAGCTCATCCATCAGGTTCTTTTTATTATGGAGACGTCCGGCTGTGTCGATAAGCAGCAGATCCGTTTTACGTGCTTTGGCAGCCTTAACCGCATCATATACAACAGCAGACGGGTCTGAACCTTCATTATGTGCGATAATATCTACTCCTGCTCTTTCAGCCCAGGTACGAAGCTGTTCGATAGCTCCGGCTCTGAATGTATCGGCAGCAGCCACCATAGTTTTACGTCCGTCATTTTTATATAATGATGCAAGCTTTCCGACAGAGGTTGTCTTTCCAACACCGTTTACTCCGATTATGAAAACGATACTGTGAGCATCCTCATAACAATATGCTGCATCCTTTATAACTATTTGATCACGAATGATATTTTTGACAAGCTCTTTACAGGAAGCGGTATCCTTAATACCCTGCTCTTCAACCTTTTCCTTCAGTTCATCAATTATCTTTTCGGTTGTATCAAAGCCCATATCCGATTCTATAAGAGTTTCTTCAAGCTCATCATAGAAATCATCATCTATTTCAGTAGCTTTGCTGAAAACATTTGAAATGTTCTGGCTGGTCTTTACCAATCCTTCCTTTAAACGTTGAAAAAATCCCATTTACAACCTCCGTTAATCATCAAGATCATCTTCAATAAGGTTAACTGAAACCAGTGTGGATACACCCTTCTCCTGCATGGTAATTCCGTAAAGTCTGTTTGCTGCCTCCATGGTTCCTTTTCTATGTGTAATTACTATAAACTGCGTCGATTTTGTAAGTCTGTTAAGATATTTTGCAAAATGTCCTACATTTGCATCATCCAGAGCGGCTTCAATCTCGTCAAGGATACAAAACGGTGACGGCTTAAGGCTCTGAATTGCAAACAACAGTGAAATTGCCGTAAGACTCTTCTCACCACCCGAAAGCTGCATCATGTTCTGAAGTTTCTTTCCGGGCGGCTGTGCATTGATGATGACACCTGTTTCAAGAAGGTTATCCTCATCAACCAGTGTAAGGGATGCTTTTCCTCCTCCAAACAGTTCCTTAAATACCTTGGCAAACATATTCTGAATATCTTTGAACTTTTCCGCAAAGGTTTCCTTCATGGCTTTATCCAGATCTGCAATAATGCCTTTAAGATTTGCTTCCGCCTGAAGTATATCGTCACGTTGTCCTTTGAGGAAATAATATCTCTCGGATACATCTTTATACTCTTCGATTGCATTTACATTTACATCGCCAAGCGCTTTAATCTTCTGTTTGACGGAGCTTATATCTTTTTTAAGCGATGTATTTGATATGCTGTCGTCCCTTAATTCCGCAGCTTTGGAATAAGTCATCTGATATTCATCCCACATATAATTTGTAAGACTGTCTCTGTCATTTTCAAGCTTTTCGATAGTCATATTTAAAGAGTATTCAGCCTTTTCAAGACCTGTAATCTGTTTTGTAAGACTGTCTCTCTTTTCAAAAAACTGTTTATGATTTGTATTTATTTCTTCCCGCTTGGAATTAAGTCCCTTCAACTTTTCGGTCAGGACACTTATAACTTCGGCATTTTCGGATTTTGAATCAGTAAGTGCATTAAGCTCTTCCTGAAGATCCTTGATATTATCAGACTGACTGCTTAATCTGTCATAGCAATTCTCGATTTCATCATTCATTCTGTCTTTATCCAGACCGAGACGTATGAGTTCGCTGTCTATATAGCCCTCACTTTGTTTTACAGAATTAAGCTCAAGGGTTGCGGCCTGAACATCTGATTCCCTGGCAGATAACTCATCTTTTTTAGACGAAAGTTCTTTTTCCAGTTTTGAAATGAGGTCATTTCTGTCGGTTATTGCCTTTTCAGCCTGCTTTCCGGAATCAAAAAGCTCAGATTTATTTTGTTCTATCTGGCTTATCTGATTTTGAAGCTCTTTATTCTCCGTATTAATGGAATTAAAATCAGCCTTAATACTTTCAAGACGTTCCATAAGAGC
>CAMOCO010000082.1 GCA_946610715.1 uncultured Clostridia bacterium
GGTCCCGGAAGCGGACCCGAGCCCTGCATTCCACCGGAAAGCATTTCAGGTGACAAAAGTGTTGTCTCCATCTCAGACTGATCCATCTGACCGAGCATTTCCGGAGACAAAACTGTAGTTTCCATCTCTGCGCCCATATCAGGAGCGCTTCCATTAAATGTTTTATCTTCTGCCATATTTCTTACTCCATATCATAAAAAATAAATATAAATTTTACATTTTTTTAATTCTAACATCACTCCATAACGTCCGCAAGTTTAAATGTCGTCAGGCTGCTGGCATCAATAAGCGGTTCCTTCACCACTCTGCTGGCCTGTCTTTCTATACTTCTTTCAAAGTAATTTCTGACCTCACGGGCATTTGCAAAATTCTCCCCATGATTCTGTGCCAGATCGGCAAGATATTCCTTTACATGAGCATCTGCCTCTTTATCCAGATTATAATCATGTGAGTTACACATTCCTGTAAATATCTGATACATCTCATCGCCGGTATAATCGGGGAATTCTATAAATTTGTTGAATCTGGATTTCAGACCGGGGTTTGAATTAATGAACTTATTCATTTCCTTCGTATAACCCGCAACGATGACAACCAGATCATCTCTGTTATCTTCCATCCTCTTAAGAAGTGTATCCACCGCTTCCTGACCGAAATCCTCCGACTCCTTCTGACCGGTGAGTGTATATGCCTCATCTATAAACAGTACACCGCCCATGGCACTGTCTATCACTTCTGAAGTCTTTATCGCAGTCTGTCCTACATAACCTTCAACAAGACCTGCCCTGTCAACCTCAACCAGCTGACCATGGCTCACAACTCCCAACTGATGATAAATCTTTGCAAGCAGTCTTGCTACAGTTGTCTTACCTGTTCCGGGATTACCCGAGAATACCAGATGAAGAGAAATGTCCGGCGTCTTAAATCCAAGCTTGTCACGCATTGTTTTTACCTTAATCAGATTTACGAGGCTGGCAATATTTGTTTTAACCTTTTCAAGACCTATCATAGAATTAAGCTCTTCCTGAAGCTCTTCAAGAGATTTTTCATTTCTTGAAGAACCGGGAGCTGTATCAAGAGCTCTTCCTCTTATGGCATCGGGATCGGCAAATGCATCGCCTGCACTTCCGGGTCTTCCCGAATTTCTGTTTATTCCTCCGCCGAAGCTGATTCTGTCATCATTATATCCACTATTTACATCATGATTATATCCGTGATTCCTGTCCGTGTTTTTCCTGCCGAAGCTTACCTTATCACTATCTGAGTTAAGCGTTTCCGAACCATAAACGTTAAAACTCTTTACATACTCACTCATCATATTGATATACTTGGCCAGACGATTTGCCTCTCTGTCGCTTATCCCGCCATATGCCACGAACTCCACACCGGCATCGTTAAAGCAACTTATCAGATATCTTGAGAGAGCTATTCCGTATCCGGTCCTCTTTGACGCAGGCGACGTATCATCTGCAACAAAATACATAAGTGACTGGGGAACACTCTTGAGGAAGTTCTCCGGTTTACATCTGTCAGCAACAAATCTCTTAAAATTCTGAACCGTAATTATAATACCCAGGTTTCTGTTTATAAAATTCACCTGAGCTTCAATATCATCACTTGCAGGGTCATATAAATACCCAAAAAAAGTAAGCATATCATCCTTGAGAAGATTCCTCAGAGACATCCGGGAATTCCTTGGATACTTGCTTTCGGGCTTGTTTGCAATATCGTCGGCATATTCCAAACATGTATTAATCATTTTAGTTATGTCTTTTGTAATCATATCAGCCTCTTCATGGTATTTGCGCACTAAAATGCGTGGATCAACCATAAGATTTTGATCCACTGCATTTCAATTTATTATATATCATATTATATATTTAAGTCGATGGATTTTCAACATTCTGCCCTCTTTAGTTTTTATTGTTTTCTGAAAAATCGAAGCATAATTTTTTCGGTTTTCGGCATTATTACCAAAAATTCTTTCGAAACAATTATTTATTTGTCCTTTACATTTTGATTTTTTTTGATATACTGTATAAATCTGTGCAGGACGAATACTGTTTTGCTCAGAACTTATATCATAATGAAGTAAGGAAGTAACAAAAATGGGAAAACATGTTGAAATCAGATGGCATGGACGCGGTGGCCAGGGTGCCAAGACAGCTGCTCTTCTCCTTGCCGATGTAGCTTTTAACACCGGAATGTATGTTCAGGGCTTTCCTGAATATGGACCTGAGAGAATGGGCGCACCGATTACCGCTTATAACCGCCTGTCCGAAACAGAGATTCGTAATCACTCGAATATCTATAATCCGGACTATGTTGTAGTTGTTGATGAAACACTCCTCCATACAGTTGATGTAACTGCAGGACTTTCAATTGACGGCGGTATCATAATCAATACCAATCGTCCCAAATCCGAAATTGCCCCTCTTCTAAAGGGATATGAAGGAAAGGTATACACTATTGATGCCCGTACCATTTCAATGGAGACACTCGGAAAATATTTCCCTAATTCACCGATGCTTGCTGCTGTTGTTAAGGTTACCGGAATCATGTCCCAGCAGGATTTCCTGGAACAGATGCGCACATCTTACCAGCACAAATTTGCCAAGAAGCCTGAAGTAATCGATGGAAATATGGCCGCTCTTGAACGTGCATTTGAGGAGGTGAATTAAATGGCTAATAACGTAAGAACAGATATTCACGCAGTAAACGAAACTGCTCCATATACAAATATGACCCTGGGCAACCAGGTTTACGGCGGAGGCGGTGCAAGAGAATTCAAAACAGGCGAATGGCGCACCTCCACTCCTGTTATCGATTGGGATAAATGTAAACAGTGCCTTATGTGTGCACCTATGTGTCCGGACAGCTCTATCCCTGTAGAAGACGGAAAGCGTCTGGATTTTGACTATGACCACTGCAAGGGATGCGGCATATGTGTCGGCGCCTGCAGCTTCGGAGCAATATCAATGAAGGAGGGTCTGTAAAATGTCATCAAAGAGAGACAGAATGTCAGGTAACGAGGCCGTTGCACTGGCTATAAAGCAGGTAAACCCTGATGTAATGCCTGCATTTCCAATCACACCTTCTACGGAGCTTCCGCAGATTGTATCCTCATATATTTCAAATGGGGAAATTGATACAGAGTTTATTCCGGTTGAATCCGAGCACAGCTCCATGAGCGCCGCAATCGGAGCATCTGCTGCCGGTGCAAGAGCACTTACGGCAACCTCCTCCGCAGGACTTGCATTTATGTGGGAGGAACTCTATGTGGCATCTTCAGACAGACTTCCTCTGGTACTCTGTCTTGTAAACCGTGCCCTTACCGGTCCTCTTAATATAAACTGTGACCACAGCGACGCAATGGGTGCAAGAGATTCGGGCTGGATGCAGGTATTTGCCGAAACCAATCAGGAAGCATATGATAACTTCATTATGGCTTACCGCGTAACCGAGCATCCTGACGTAATGCTGCCGATGATGGTTTGTTACGATGGATTTATCACAAGCCATGCAGTTATGAATATTGAAACCATCGACACTTCTACCGTCAGGGATTTCGTAGGCACTTATAAGCCGGAGAATTTCCTCCTTAATAAAGAAATGCCAATGGCAATCGGACCGTATGCAAACTCACCGTTCTATATGGAGACAAAGTATAATCAGATCAAGGCCATGCGTAATGCCAAGAAGGTTATCCTGGATGTCTGTGCCGAATTTGAAAAAATATCCGGACGTAAGTACGGTCTGTTTGAAGAATATAAAATGGACGATGCTGACTATGCCGTTGTTGTAATGGGATCAGCTGCAGGTACAACTAAGGACTGTGTGGATGAGCTTCGTGAGCAGGGTGTCAAAGCCGGCATGATCAAGATTCGCGTTCTTCGTCCATTCCCGGGTGAAGAGCTTGCCGAAGCCCTTAAAAATTGTAAATCTGTAGCAGTTCTTGACAGAGCTGAAAACTATTCGACACTAAATGGTCCTGTCGGTTCAGAACTTAAAGCTGCAATGTATGATGCAGGACTATCTATTCCTACTCTTAATTACTACTACGGTCTCGGCGGTCGTGACTACACCGTTGAAGAGGCTGAATCAGTTTACAGAGACCTTCGTACACTTGTATCAGGCTCGGGAGTTAAAGCTCCTAAGCAGTTCCAGTATCTGGGTCTCAGAAAATAAGGGAGGATGACGAAATGGCATATAATCTTAAAGAAATAATGAATAAGCCGGAGCGTCTTACTCCGGGACACAGACTCTGTGCCGGATGCGGTGCAGCTATAGCGGCAAGAACGGTTCTCAGAGCTCTTAAGGAAGACGACAAGGCTGTTGTCGGAAATGCAACAGGATGTCTTGAAGTTTCAACCTTCATGTATCCTTATACAGCTTATGAAGACAGCTATATCCATAATGCCTTCGCTTGTGCGGGCGCAACTCTGTCAGGAGTTGAGACAGCTTACAATGCACTTAAAAAGCGCGGCAGAATCGATGAAGATGTAACCTACAAGTTTATCACCTTCGGCGGCGACGGCGGAACTTATGATATCGGATTCCAGTCACTTTCGGGAGCTATGGAGCGTGGTCATGACATGGTTTATGTATGCTACGATAATGGTGCATACATGAATACAGGTATACAGCGTTCATCCGCAACACCACGATTTGCAGATACAACTACCACTCCCGTAGGATCGCAGTCAAACGGTAAGATGCAGTCACGTAAGGATCTTGCTTCAATCATGGCAGCACATAACATTCCTTATGTTGGACAGTCAACCTTCCTCCTTGGTATGAAGGATCTGTATGAAAAATCGGAACGTGCGATATATACACCCGGACCCGCATTTCTCAACATCATGGCTCCATGCCCCAGAGGCTGGCGCTTCGATGCGGCAGATATGGTTAAAATTTGTAAACTTGCTGTTGATACCTGCTACTGGCCTCTCTTTGAGGTTATCGATGGCAAATGGATTCTCAGCTACAAACCACAGAATAAACTTCCGCTGGAAGATTTCCTGAAACCTCAGGGACGTTTCAAGCATCTCTTCAAACCGGGAAATGAGCATCTCATTGCGGAGTTCCAGGAAGAAGTAGACCGCAGATGGGAAGAGCTTCTTAAGAAATGTGAGGCATAAGGATATACCTCATTATAACTAATAATTTCATAGTAATATTTGCTTATTGCAAAGTATCAGACCCGAAGTAACGATTCTTCATGATTCGTTTTACTGCGGGTCTTTTTTACGGCTGTTTAACACTCACTGTTTTCACTGAATGTTCTTATTTATAAGCATAAACATTACATTCCAAAATAGACAACACTGCATTATTTAGGTATAATTACAAGTTACAAGTGCATAAAAAAGGATGTATCACTATGTCATATGTAGAATTTAAAGATGTTAAAAAAATATATAAAAGCGGCGAGGTGGAAATCCCCGCTCTCTCTGGTGCCAGCTTCACCATAGAAAAGGGGGAATTCTGTGTTATAGTCGGTGCCTCCGGCGCCGGCAAGACCACCATCTTAAATATCCTCGGCGGTATGGACACTCTCACCTCCGGACATGTAATGATAGACGGTGCTGATATTTCAGCCTATAACAAGAAACAGCTGACCACCTATCGCCGTTTTGATGTGGGCTTTGTATTTCAGTTTTACAATCTGGTGCAGAACCTTACCGCACTTGAAAATGTAGAGCTGGCTGTTCAGATATGCAACGACCCTCTCCCACCTGCTGATGTGCTGGCAGAGGTGGGTCTGTCCGAGCGAATGAAGAATTTTCCCTCGCAGCTTTCCGGCGGTGAACAGCAGCGTGTTGCCATCGCCCGTGCTCTTGCCAAGAACCCGAAACTTCTTCTGTGTGATGAACCAACCGGAGCTCTTGACTATAATACCGGCAAGCAGGTCCTTCAGATACTTCAGGATACATGCCGCAGAACCGGCACAACCGTAATAGTAATTACTCACAACTCTGCCCTTACCGCAATGGCCGACCGTATAATCACAGTAAAAAGCGGCAGGATTGAAAAGGAATATCTGAATCCCAACCGCATAGACATTGCAGACATTGAGTGGTAACCGCTCAACAAATCCATAAGCCGTAAACAGAGGAATCCTATGAACAAACGTTTCAGAAAAAAAGCCTTATTCAGATCTACCCTTCGTGATATCAAGGGTTCACTGGGTCGTTTCTTTGCGATATTTGCAATTATCGCATTGGGAGTCGGCTTTTTTTCGGGTGTAAAGATCACAACTCCTGTCATGGTTAATACCATTGATACTCTTTATAAGGATAAGAATCTTTTCGATTATAAGCTGGTATCCACTCTGGGCTGGGAAGATAAGGATGTGGAAAGAGTACGCTCGAGAAAGGACGTGGAATATGCAGAGGGCGCATTTGAATATGATGTCATCTGTCTCAATAACGAAGATAAAGATATTGTTTTCAAAGCATTATCAATAACCGATAACGTTAACGGACTAATGCTTCGTGAAGGCAGACTTCCGGAAAACGCAAATGAAGTCATTTTAGATAATAAAAACCGAAACAATTTTAAGCTCGGCGATACTCTGAGGCTTTCCCCCGGAAACAGTGAAGACACCTTCGGACATTTTAAAAACCGGGAATATACCATAGTAGGGTTCACTGATTCGGTCCTTTATATTAATTTTGAACGTGGCAGCACGTCCCTGGGAAACGGCATTGTGGACGGATTTATATATCTTCCCAAAGATGCATTTGATGAGGAAGTTTATACGGAAATATATGTCAAGCTAACAAATGACTCCAATCTTTTCTCAGATGAATATGATGAGAAAATGGATGATAAGAGGCCTAAGTGGGAGGAGACCGCAGATGAAGCCGCACTGTCCCGCTATGACCGTATTTATTCTGAAGCATCCGAGGAAATCTCCGACGCAAAAGAGACCCTTGCTGAGGAAAAGGCAGATGCGGAAAAAGAACTGAGCGACGCCAGGGAAGAACTGGATGACGGTAAGAAAGAACTGGATGACGCAGCTGCCGAAATAAGCGACGGAGAAATGGAACTAAGTGACGCAGCAAATACTCTCTCTAAAGCAAGAAAAACACTGATAGAATCAAAGACCAAGCTGGATGATGCAAAAGCAACACTTGACAGCTCCAAAACCGAACTGGATAGTGCCAAGACCACTCTGGACAACTCCAAGGCCGAACTTGATGATGCCAAGACCACTCTGGACAACTCAGAAAAGCAGCTGCTGGATTCCAGAGTAGAGCTGGACATAGCGAAGGCGGAGCTGGACAAGAATAAGACTGTATTGGATGAATCCAAGAAACAGCTGGATGCATCGAAGCAGCAGCTGGATCAGGCCAAGGCTGAACTGGATGAGAATAAGGCAATACTCGACTCTTCAAAAAAGCAGCTGGACGATTCAAAGAAAATGCTGGATACATCGAAGCAGCAGCTGGATCAGACAAAGTCA
>CAMOCO010000083.1 GCA_946610715.1 uncultured Clostridia bacterium
TGATGTGACAGACTTTGAGACGGTGAATCGTTTGCTCCTTGCAGAAGCGGATATAGTTGCCGGACGACTGAGGGCAGATGAGGTGAAGGCATTTACGATTTCAGTTATATTTCGTACCGGTGATATGAAGCGACACTCACATGGACGTAAGATGGATAATTCCACTGATATCACTTCTGAAATATATGATATGGCAGTCAGGCTTATGAAGGAAGCCTGGAAGGGGCAGCCGTTAAGGCTGATAGGACTTTCTGCCTCGGATATCGATAAGGACGGTTTTCAGCAAATGTCCCTGTTCGGGGAAGAAGAAAAAGAAAAGCAGAAGAATCTTGATAAGGCTCTTGATAAGATCCGGAGTAAATATGGAAACAGCAGTGTAATGCGTGCCGGAATCGGAGTGTTCAGGGGCGATAGAAGAAAAAATGATTAGACCTGATGCTTGATTCAACATTTGAAGATGAGGCATCTCTAAAAGGATATGCAGTACATCCTGAACATGTTGCGGTAGCTGATGGCGTGGTCAGACCTAATACTAAGAGCAGAGTGTGTATAGATTTTGAAGTACAGTAATATAAATAAATTCAATAAGAATAAGATTTTCAGCAGCATTATCTTCGTAACACTTGGAGCACTGGTGTCATGTTTTCTGTGGGGAAGTGCTTACCCGATGATCAAGCTTGGTTATAAGGAATTCGCTATTGGCCCGGAAATGATGTCTTTGCAGATTCTTTTTGCCGGGATAAGATTTACTCTGGCAGGAGTTCTGGCAATATTACTTGGATGTATTATTCAAAGGAAAGTACTTCTGCCAAAGAAAAGCAGTATTCCTATGATTTTGAAACTTTCGATGTTTCAGACGGTTGGGCAATACTTCTTTTTTTATGTGGGACTTGCGCATACCTCCGGAGTAAGAGCTTCTATAGTGCAGGGAACAAATGTATTTGTAGTGCTGATCATATCAAGTCTTATATTCAGACAGGAGAAGCTTTCATTTGGAAAAGTTCTCGGATGTACAATTGGTTTTCTTGGAGTAGTACTTGTTAATCTGACAGATGGCGGTATAGGTGGAGGAAATATTATATTTGGCGATCTGTTCATCTTTCTATCTACAGTTGCATATGCATTCTCGTCTGTATTATTGAAGGAATATACTAAAAAGGAAGACCCTGTAGTTCTCAGCGGTTATCAGTTTACAGCAGGCGGACTGATGATGACTGTAGTGGGGATTCTTATGGGAGGACAGCTGGTAACGGTTACTTATAGGGGAATCGCAGATTTGATATATCTGGCATTTGTTTCTGCGGTCGCTTACTCGGTATGGGGAATTCTTATGAAGTATAATCCGGTTTCCCGCGTATCGGTATATGGATTTTTAGCGCCGGTCTTTGGAGTTATAACATCCATCATACTTTTAAATGAAGGCATAGGATTCGGGCTGATTCATCTGACAGCGCTTATTCTGGTCAGCACAGGAATAATCATTGTTAATAAGGTCGGAAATGATAGCTGCAGGAGGCACATAATATGATAAAGCACCATTGGACTGATAATCTGATACTGATGCAAAGAAAGCTGTAACTGCGGATGATGCGGAGACATCTGTAATGACAGATGATATCTTAACGGATACGATTGAACTCAGTGAACCGGATGGTTATACATATATAGCAGAGGAAGTCATGTATCTTTCAGGCGTTAAATTGTCTGCATATAATCCCGGTGTGAAGTACACACTGTATGACATGGATGGCGACACGGTATCCGAGCTGGTTGTATCTCTGAATGACACTGTCGGAGTTTATTCTTATGACGAGACGACAAATCGGGCGAAACGCACCACAGAATTTGATAGTGACATAGACTTCATTATGTCTGATGAATCCGTTATCTGGGTGGATGATACTCAGTGGGTGGATGGCACCATCTATGGTGTTGCAGGCCAGATTGAAGATCCGGGGGTAAAAACCGACTATTACACATCGTCGAATTATGATTTCCTTAAGTCGGTAAATGTATCGGAGCAGGGCGATTCCACATCAACTATGGAAACCGGTACTGAAGTTGAAGATAGAAAAAATGAAATGTTTGAAGATCGAGACAAGTATAAAGGGGACGATATACAGCGTGTTCGTGACTTCTATGATGTTGCAACAAACTGGGAGAAGCGAAATGAAGAGGGAGTCGAGCCCGTCAGAAAATATTTCAGCGATATTGACAGTATCAGCAGCATTGATGAGTTGAGTGATTTTCTTGCAGATCCAAAGAGAGATCCGTTTTCGATATTTTTGAATTTTTACATAACCCTTGATGTAAGGGATACTTCACATTGGATCGTTAAAATTCAGGGTGATGATTTTTCAATACTCCCCAGAATATATCACAATTCAGACAAGGAAGAGATAGATCTCACACGTGCCGAGTATGACTTAACAGCTAGATATGTATTGGAAAAATCCGGCTATGACAGGCATAACATCGACAGGATAATGGATGAATTCTATGATATTGAGAATGAACTTCTGGAAAAGGACTGGTTAAGTGATGAAGAAGATGAAAATGATGAACTTCTAACGCCGATGCCACTGGATGAAATCTCAGCTAAATGTGAGAATTTCCCACTTGCTCGTCTCTTTGAAGCTTATAACATTACAGATGGAACATCAAATGCAGAGTATCCGGAATATCTTAGGACTCTCGATAGTTTATATATAGAGGAGAATCTGTCCAAACTAAAATCCTATCTGCTCGTTCATACTGCATACGAAGCAAGCTCCTACCTTGATATTGATACTAAAAATGCATATTATAAAATGTCTGGTCAGGGTGCAAGTGTTTCAGATGCTGAGGAATCAGGTGACATAGAGCCATATACAGAAGAAGACCTGAATGAATTCTATAAGGGCGAACTCCTGACCAGCCGCAGCTTAGTTGGAGTTGCAGTTGAAAATGCATATATGACTTACTTTATTGATGAAGAAGAAAAAGAAGATATAAAGAAGCTTGCAAATGATATCAGAGACAGTTTTCGGGATATTATAAAAGGTGAGGACTGGATGTCAGATGCAGGTAAGGATGCTGCCATAGCAAAGCTTGATAATATGGAATTCAATATACTCAGACCTGACGAGCTTATCGACACATCTTACCTTACATTTGACACTGAACTAAGTTATCTGGATGCGTATGCAGCACTTCTGGTAAATACAAAGAAGCATAATGGTGGTTTTGTTGGGCAAAAGAGAGTAAAGGGTGACTGGCGTTATGACCTGGATCCAACTATCACAACGACTACTGACAATTGCTTTTATTTTGGCGCGTACAATCAGTTCTACATTATGGATGCATTTTTAAATGACAGGACGTACAGAAAAGATATGTCTATAGAGGAAAAGCTTGGAACGCTTGGTGAAGTTATAGGTCATGAACTGACACATGGTTTCGACCCCAACGGAATCCGGTATGACGAGGATGGCAATATGGTAGCTTCGGACGAAATTCCATATGGATGGATGCCGGAAGCAGATTATACAGCATACACTGAAAGGGCGGAGAAGCTCTCAGACTATTTCAGTACATTTGTTCCATACCCGTATAACAGATGTGATGGCTCCATCTATCAGGGCGAAGCATCTGCTGACATATCCGGCATGGCGATAGGGCTTAAGATTGCATCCGACATCGATGGTTTCGATTATGATAAGTATTTCAGAAGCTATTCAGAACTCTGGGTAAAGCAGTCTACTTTAATAGTAGAGCAGGGAGATATATTCAACGAACATCCACTATCCTGTCTGCGTGTAAATGCAACCTGTCAGCAGTTCGACGAATTCTTCGAGACCTATGATATACGAGGAAGGTGACAGAATGTATCTGGCACCCGAAAACAGAATTCGTATCTGGTAAAAACTGATATTCTTCAGGAATAATCATTGTTGATATCTGTCATAACTGTTTTGAGATTTCTGAAATCATGATGCTTTAGACTCTCTTCGTTTATATAGGTCTGGAAACTTTCAAATTCTATTTTGTCATTAAATATATCCAGAAGCGGAGAATCGTATTCGATCATAAGGAAAGGACGGTTCGGCGCTGCGTCACCAAGGGATGACCAGGAGCTTGGAGGGTAGAAATTTGCGGGTCCCAGCAGATAATCACCTGCATCAATTTTAAATATTTCATAGTCATATAAATCCCGGGCCTCAAGATCGGGCGCAAGATTTATATTTAATTCCGAGGCTGCAGCATAAAAATCGGATACAGTTATGCTATGTGTGTCCGGCTGCATGCTTGGAATTATTTTTATGCTTTTACTGTCATGACCATTATAAAATTTCATTTCATTAAAATCGGGATAGTATAAGGCTTTTACCTCGCCACTAAAATCATTCATGATATTTATATAAAACTGCAGCAGGCCTTTTTTTGGAAGAGGAGAGTGAAAATCACTTCCGGGATTATCAGGGTCGGAATAATCAATTTCAGACAGATTTATCTGCATCAAAAATAGCATTCCGTCTTTATCCGGAGTTTCGGGAAGAGGAAATGAGTCATCGGAATATGGCGTGCCTCCGATTCGGGTGCCGCTTAAATAGACGGGGGACTCAGATGGTCCGATGGAAAGGGTAAGGACTTTATGATTTTCGAAAACCTTTCTACGAAGCATTTCAAGTTCTTCTTTGTCGGGTAGTACAGGAGTTCTCCTGATGGATACCACATCTTTTTTGATTTTTTCAAAGCTGAGTGAAAGGATGAGAATACCGAAACCTGCAAAAATACCGAGGATAAGCAGGTCGCCGATAAATGCCCCGAATCCTTTGGTTCTAAGGTCATCTATGGCATACAGGGACATTCCGGCACCGATACCTGTCATAAAAGAGCCGGCTATATGAAGGGTTTCATAAACCTGAAGACCGAATGCATATAGAATAAGGGAAATGCCAATGTAAAATCCGGACAAAAGCACGATAAGAAGTGCTGTATCATCAATAGTAAAGTTCCATCCCCGGTCGCGCCCTGCCATGATTCCTATAAATATCATAGCACCAAAGGCTGCAATGATCATGAACCCGAGAATCACAAGAATAGTTTTAGTGACGAGAGATTTATAATTCAGTTTGTACCGGAGAAGTCCTCTTACTTTGATACGATGAATATCTTCATCCTCAGTGGTAATCTTTCCTTTTTCAAGTCTTTTAAATATATAATAAGCTTCCTCTATACTGTTCAGCCGGTAGTCATACTGTTTTCCGTTACGATAGATGGTCATAAGAACACCGGTTTGGATTGTAGTAAAATGTACTTCCATATCATTTGATTTATACGTCAGCACATCATTTTCCAGTTTTGAATAAAAATCAGATAAATTATTCATATATGGTCCAATCTATCCATTGAAAATGAATTGGCGGTCAGATAAAATATTACATGTGACTGAAATTTCAGATTATATAGTTGACTGATAAAATGCATTCTTTTGAGAATACATTGCCATATCGGCTACCTGTACCAGCTTTTCAACACTCATATCGGGGTGATCGGCAGCCAGTGCATAGGCGGCAGCGACCTGTAATGATTTTACCTTCTTGCCACGCCAGGATTTTGTAGCTTCTTCGAGTCTGACCAGAGTATCTGCGGCAGCTTCCGGACTCATTTGGGCAATTACTATGAATTCATCACCACCTGTTCTGTAACAGGTTCCCAGGACGCCAACGGCAGATTCGATACAGCTTGCAGCGCCGCATATCAGCTCATCGCCTGCCTCATGACCCAGAGTGTCATTTATCTTTTTCAGTCCGTTTATATCGATTGAAAAGACAGCCAGATCCTGCGGGATTTCATTTGCTGAGTTCAGGCTTTTCAATTCGCTCACATATGCATAACGGCTGTTTACGCCTGTGAGTACGTCGGTGGTAATAAGTATTTTCTGCTTTCTGAGCTTGTCATCTGCAGCGAGCTGCGAATACTCGACATAGTGAATGAAAAGCATTGAAACGCCGAATGTTAATGAAAGATAAGCAGTACGGATCTCTCCGCCAAAAATCTCCTGCATCAGTATTCCTATAATTACCAGGATAAGTGTAGCGATAAGGGATTTGTGGTTCTGCTTGGTAAAGCGTTTTCCGTAAATGGCAAATTCGGTGATGACGAAAAGTATAAGAAGCATATATAGCAAAATATATACTATGTACAGCTTGCCATGGCTGTAATAATGATCATCATTAATAATAATCATCCCGTCAGTAAATGAGCATATGAGCTGAAATACAGTATTTGTTATCAGTACGCCGAATATCAGTTTTTTAAATATACTGCCTGTTCTAAGCTGAATAACAAGAGTGCCTCCGGCTATGGGAGTAAGAATGTAATCAGCGCATTTAACTATGCGGAGCAACCATATGGGAACGGAAGGATTTCCATTAAACTTGATTCCCAGCCATTCTGACAATGCGGAAATGGATATTACCGCATAAGTAATATACATAAGGCGTTTGTCGGAATCAGATAGTCGGTCGTTTTCCCAGACAAGGATGGAAAGTACGCCAAGAACCAGCCATGAAATTATGATTATTGATGTATAATAGCTTATCAAATTTATTCTCCTATAAAATAGAGTGTATAAGTTATTACATTTTATCACATATTTCTCTAATGTCAAAAAACAAATAAAAATAATAAGAAAGCGTCATTTATATCTAAATAAAGATGAAAAGAGGGATCGTTCATGAAAAAAATCGACTTTAATCAAAAGTGGAAGATGAGAATTAAGGGATCAGATGAATATATACCCGCAACTGTACCCGGATCGGTTTATAACGATCTCATTAGTGCCGGACGTATGGAGGATCCATATTACAGGGATAATGAAATGGCTGCTCTGGATATAATGAAAAATGATTTTGAATACAGGGGTACTTTTGATGTTACAGGGACAGAACTTCGGGACTATGATGAAGTGATTCTCAGATTTAACGGTCTTGATACCATTGCGGATATTGTACTTAACGGTATAAATCTCGGAAGCGTCAATAATATGCACCGCATATGGGATTATAATGTGAAGGAGATTCTGAAGGGAGAAGATAATGAGGTAGTGATTACATTTCACTCACCTGTACAGTATATTGCAGAAGAATATGAAAAGGATCCGGGCATACTCGGAACAGAGGATGCTATGAAAGGCTTCCCCAAGATAAGAAAAGCTCACTATATGTTCGGATGGGATTGGGGTCCAAGGCTTCCTGATGCCGGAATATGGAAGAGTATGGAACTGTTGGGCATAAAGAAAGCGAGAATTGAAAGATGCTACATTCATCAGGAATTCCCTGATGAAAGCTTTGATAATGTAAGACTTGATATAAATGTAGATGTGTTACCGGTGAATAAGTATGAAGATACTATCCGTGTCAGGATAGAAGTAACAGATCCGACAGGACAGCATTTTACCGTATCAGGCTCACCCGGA
>CAMOCO010000084.1 GCA_946610715.1 uncultured Clostridia bacterium
GGCACAGGGACTGTTTTGTTCACTTCTTATCGGTACCATCATCGATACCATCGGAAGACAGTTTGGCATCAGTTTTCTGACAGGAACGGTCGCTACCATCGGAGGAACAGATTATACCGTTGGTGGGATAGCATCTGCAATGAGCGGACCTGCCATGGCTGCGGCAATAGGCTACGCACTCAAATGTCCTCCGCTTGTACTTTTCTCCATGATTCCTGTTGGATTCGCTTCAAATGCTCTGGGTGGGGCCGGTGGACCGCTTGCAGTTTTATTTGTGGCAATTATCGCATCTGAATTTGGTAAAGCCGTATCTAAGGAAACCAAGGTTGATATTCTAGTAACACCACTTGTAACTATTGGAATAGGTATCTTTCTCTCATGGCTTATCGCACCGAAACTCGGTACAGCTGCCATGTGGGTCGGCAAGCTGATAATGAAAGCAACGGATCTTCAGCCATTCCTTATGGGTATCGTGGTATCGGTACTTGTTGGTATGGCACTTACACTTCCGATATCATCAGCGGCTATATGTGCTGCCTTTGGACTTACAGGTCTGGCAGGCGGAGCTGCAGTTGCCGGATGCTCGGCACAGATGATCGGATTTGCAGTGATTTCATTTAAAGAGAATGGATGGGGAGGACTGGTGTCCCAGGGGCTCGGAACATCAATGCTTCAGATGGGAAATATAGTCAAGAACCCAAGAATCTGGATAGCGCCTACACTGGCATCTGCTGTGACAGGACCTATCGCTACATGTCTGTTTAAACTTAAGATGAACGGACTTCCTGTTTCATCAGGAATGGGAACCTGTGGACTTGTTGGACAGATCGGAGTATATACAGGATGGACAAATGATATTGCGGCAGGTGATAAGGCGGCCATAACATCATTTGACTGGATTGGACTTATACTTATATCCGTTATTCTGCCTGCAATTCTGGCAACCATATTCAATATGGTATTAAAGAGTATCGGATGGGTTAAGGACGGCGACATGAAGCTCAGTGCCTGATTTAGTCGGGAATAGATAATATGTTGATTAATCTGTCAGACATTTGCAGATTAGTTTTACTGAATCTTCAATGACGTCTGTGGGAACAGAAGAATAATTCAGCAGATAATTATGTTCGGTACTGTCTCCGAAGAAGCTGAGAGGAAGCAGATTGATACCATTTGATCGGAAGTGTTCAGTCAGCTCTGAATCAGAGATATTTATATCAAAGTGAACAACAAAGTGGAGTCCGGCATTATTCTCACTTATATGAGTGATGGATGATATCGGGCTCTTTTTTATTGCGTTTATGAGTAGATCGCGCTTACGCCTGTATAGTGTGCGCATACGGTTTATATGTGTCTCAAAATGTCCTTCCCGTATAAATGCAGATAGTGTCAGCTGCTCAAATGTCGGGACCGTACAGGATAAGAAGCTTAGCTTTTCATGGTACAGCCTTGCAAGCTTATCCGGAAGAACCATATAGCTGATCCTTATGGTTGAAGAGAGGGTCTTTGTAAATGTATTCATATAGATTACATTTTCACCTGCATCAATGCTGTATAAAGATGGTATGGGACGTCCTACAAGCCTGAATTCACTGTCGTAGTCATCTTCAATAATATAATTATCAGTTGATGAATCAGCCCATTTAAGGAGCTCATAGCGGCGTCCTATGGGCATAGTGATACCTGTTGGAAAATGGTGTGACGGAGTTACATGAACAACATTTGTACCGGTTTTATACAGTTCATCTACTATTATCCCATTTTCATCAATGGATATCTCACAGTGAGGAAGCTGAACTGTATCAAGAATCTGAGCCAGCTTTAAATAGCCCGGAGTTTCGGTGGCATAGGTTCGTGAAGCACCAAAAAGCTGAAGCAGAATAGTATATAGGTATTCGGTTCCGGCACCTATGATGATATTATCGGTGGGAGCCTCAATTCCCCGGAACTGTTTTAAATAATCGGAAATGGCCTGTCTCAGCAGGATAGAACCGTTGGAAGGCGGATTTGTCATCAGTAACCTTTGATCCTCAGACAGAATGCGTCTTGAAAGCCTGGCCCAGGTTGTAAAGGGAAAGCTGGAAGGCTCATTTGAGTTGCTGGCAAAATCGGCGATGTACTGATTATCCGTTCCTTTTTCCTGCGGACAGGTTTCACTACCCGGATCGGTTCCCGGAGTCCGGATAATATCAGAATAAAAATCTGAATCAAATATGTCGCTGATATAAAAACCACTTCTGGGAACGGAATATATGAAGCCCTCGGACATAAGCTGGTTATAGGCTGCCTCTACGGTTACCACGCTTATGGAAAGGTGCTTTGCGAGACTGCGTTTTGACGGAAGCTTATATCCGGCAGTCAGCTCTCCGGACAATATATCATTTCGAATACCCGTATAGAGCTGTTCATATAGTGTTCCCAGTTCAGTCTGAAGATTATAGGTTAACATAATTTATCCTTATCCTATAAGAAGATATATTTCAAAATAAAGAGAACAGACAGAACATACATAATAGGATTGATATTCTTAGCTTTACCGCAAAGGAGATTGAGTAATACATAAGATATTACTCCAAGAGATATTCCTTCGGCGATACTATAGAAAAATGGTATTGAGAAGATACATATGTATGCCGGTATAGCAGAGCAGTAATTATCTGCAGTCATTTTAAGGTCTGTAACACTTGTGAACATAAGGAATCCAACCATTACAAGAGCCGGTGCAGTTGCGAAGGTGGGAATGGCTATGAAAATCGGTGCAAGGAGGGTAGACAGAAGGAAAAGTATTCCTGTTGTAAATGCCGTAAGTCCGGTACGACCTCCGGCTTCCACTCCGGTTGCGGATTCTACAAAGGTTGTGGTTGTGGAAGTTCCGAATATGGCACCTGCTGATGTTGCGATGGCATCAGCAAGCAGAGCCGGCCTGATCTGAGGAAGACGGCCGTTTTCGTCCAGCATTCCGCTCTTTGTCGTAACACCTATTAATGTTCCGATAGTATCAAAGATATCCACAAACAAGAAAGAAAATACTATTATGATAAAATTCATAATGCCAACCTGGTCGAGATTTGTATTAAAACATTGTCCGAAAGTTTCGGTAAGTTTTGAAAAATCCGTCATATGAAATGATGGGATAAGCGTTGAAAATCCTGCTTCGGCATTGGGAACATATAATCCTGTGAGTTCGCAGATGATACCGAGAATCCAAACTGCAATAATACTTATAAAGATCGATCCCGGAACCTTTTTAATATACAGGACAGCTACTATGACTATTCCTGCCAGTGCAAGTAGTGCAGTTATTCCCTGAGTATTGAAATTCTGACTGAAGTCTATGAATTCAACAAGTGTTGAACCGTCTACAACGATATGCGCATTTTGAAGACCGATGAAGCATATGAAAAGACCGATTCCGATGGAAACAGCCTTTTTTAATTCCATAGGTATAGCATCAAAAATAGATTCACGAATAGGAGTTAATGATAATATGATGAATATAATACCTTCGACGAAAACAGCAAGGAGTGCAACCTTCCAGGAGTATCCGCTTCCGATACACAGGGTATATGCAAGGAATGCATTTGGTCCCATACCTGCTGACAGGGCAAAGGGAAGATTTGCCATGAATGCCATACAGAGTGTTCCCACGAATGATGCAAGACATGTGGCGAGAAGTACAGCGGTTGAATCCATTCCGGAAGCGGAAAGGATGCTGGGGTTAACTGCAAGTATGTATGCCATGGTAAGAAATGTGGTTATACCTGCAAGTATTTCCGTTCTGACTGTAGTGCCATGTTCTTTAAGTTTAAACAGTTTTTCCATTTCATTGACTCCTTTGATGATATTTTTGTAATTAATTATATTAAACAAACTGACCTTATTAAAAAAACACAAACTGAATATTTTTAAAATATCAAACATGATTATAATATGACATATGTTACAAAAAGTCAAAAGAGTTCTTTTTAAAGGAGTTAGTTATGAAAAAGATTCTCACAATTCAGGACATTTCATGTTTCGGAAAATGCTCAATTACCGTAGCACTTCCGGTTATTTCGGCAATGGGAGTAGAAACAGTTATCCTTCCAACAGCGGTTCTTTCCACTCATACCATGTTTAAGAATTTTACCGTTAAGGATCTGACGGACCAGCTTATCCCCATTACGGATCACTGGAAAAAGGAAGGGATAACATTTGATGCGATATATACCGGTTACCTCGGATCCGAAGAGGAGATCGAGATTGCGAAAAAAATATTCGATGAATTCGGCTCAGAGGATACTCTTATATTTATAGATCCTGTTATGGCTGATAATGGAAAGATGTATCCGGCATTTGATCAGAATTATGCAAAACTGAATGCGGGACTTTGTGAAAAGGCTGATATAATAGTTCCGAATATTACTGAAGCCTGCTTTATGACCGATACAGAATATAAAGAAACCTATGATGAAGAATATATAAAGACATTGCTTGGAAGGCTGGCGGCTCTGGGCAGCAAGATAGTTGTGCTGACAGGCGTGTCGCTTTCCGAAGGAAAGACAGGCGTATACGGATATGATACTGTAAATGATAAATATTTCATTTATCAGAATGACAGAGTGGATGCATCATTCCATGGAACAGGGGATGTTTTCTCAAGTGTGTCGGTTGGAGCCATTACCAGAGGTCTGGATATGGACAGCGCATTTAGGCTGGCTGCGGATTATACTGCTGATACCATCAGAGTAACCCTGGATAATCCGGATAAACCATGGTACGGAGTCGATTTTGAGACAACCATTCCACAGCTTGTTTCCGGACTCGGTGCTGCACTAAAGAATATAAACTAAATAAGTTGCCTCGGAATATGTCATGGTTTATAATGCTGTATATGTGTATGCTTTTCACATATACGGCATTTTCTTTTGCCGGATGAGTAATAAAATGAAAATTATATAATGGAGTCAGTTTTACAAATGAATAAAATAGCAGATAATATTTCAAAAATTGTGGATGATATTGCCGGGGATTATGATAAAGGACGTCCGATAGATAAGACCGATATGTTCAGTCAGCCTGACAGCGATGTGATAATCAGTCTTATAGGGAAGCTCCAGAGGATTGCATTTCCGGGGTATTATGTAGATAAGAATAATAAAATATATAATATAAAGACCGCAATCGGAGCGGTTACTGAGGATGTGGCATATAATCTCAACAAACAGATTGCACTGGCTCTCAGATATGATAAGAAGTATATGGATGCATCGGAGGAAACAATTCTTGAAGCATCAGAGAATATCACAGTTGAATTCATGAAAAGTATTCCTTTGGTAAGAGAATACCTTGATACGGATATTGAAGCGCTTTTTGTAGGAGATCCGGCTGCAGAGAGTAAAGAAGTCATTATAATGTGTTATCCCGGACTGTATGCCATCAGTGTACAGCGTTTTGCACATGTGCTCTATAAACTGGATGTACCTATGATTCCCCGTATCATGACAGAACATGCACATAGCATTACGGGAATCGACATTAACCCGGGTGCAACCATAGGCAAGTATTTCTTCATCGATCACGGAACGGGAATCGTTGTGGGTGAGACAACAGAAATAGGAGAGCATGTAAAGCTTTATCAGGGTGTTACTTTGGGAGCACTTTCAACCCGTGCGGGAAGAGGGCTTATCGATAAGAAGCGTCATCCTACCATTGAGGATAATGTCACCATCTATTCGGGAGCATCAATTCTCGGTGGTGATACTGTAATAGGACATGATTCGGTAATAGGAGGAAATGTATTCCTTACAAAGAGTATTCCCGCAAATACCAAGGTGAATGTACAGAATCAGGAGCTGAGATTTGACGGCGGCAAGGTTCAGGAAGTAAGCCCGACAGAAAAAAATGAATGGTTCTATGTTATCTGAAAGGAAGTATCATGGCAGAACAATTATATACAATACCGGTAAATGATGCCTTCAGTACAGACTGCGAATGTCCATTATGTCTGATGCAGAAGGATCTTGAGAAGAGTGCAATTGAATTTACAATGGGACCCAGCTATATGGAAGATGATAATCGAGAAATCACCGATAAGCTTGGGTTCTGCTCAAGACATCTTGAGATAATGTATAAAAACAAGAATAAGCTTGGGCTTGCCCTTATGCTTAAGACCCACACTGATAAGACCATAAAGGAAATGAAAGCTCTTGCGGATTCTTCAAAACCAAAGGCGTCCGGATTCTTTTCCAGGAAACAGGATAAACCGGCAGTGGTTGAGTATGTAGACAAATTGGAATCCACATGCTTCGTATGCGGCAGGATAAAGCCTGTATTTGACAGATATATAGATACAATTTTCCATATGTGGAAGAAGGATAAGGAATTTGTAAAGAAGTTTACTGATTCAAAGGGTATATGCACCAGACATTACGGAATGTTGTATGAAGCAGGTGGAACAGCCCTGAACCAGACTCAGTATGAAGAGTTTCTGGAGACCTTAAATAAGGTTTATTTTGACGGTATGGAGAGACTTAATAAAGATATGTCATGGTTCATTGATAAACATGATTACAGAAATAAAGAAGCAGACTGGGGTACTTCCCGTGACAGCCTTCAGAGAGCCCTTGTTAAAGTAGGAAGTACGATAGTAGAGGATGAATGATTTGACAAGCAATAAATACGAAAAAAGAAAAAATAAAATGCTTATAATCTGCATTCTGGGTATCTGCCTGAATATGGCCGGAGCCGGAGTGATCAAGATATTTAATCTTCCTATATTTCTGGATACTGTAGGAACTATTGCAGTAGCGGTAATGAGCGGATATCTGCCGGGAATTATAGTTGGTCTGGCAACAAATATTCTGGAAATGATTTTCGTCAGTGATAATTATATTTACTATGCATTTGTAAATGTTATGGTTGCTGTGATAGCTGCGGCATTTGCTCAGAGGGGACTTATGAAAAAGCCTTACGGTATCGTTATTTTCGTGCTTCTGATCAGTTTTATCGGCGGCAGTCATGAGACGCTTCTTACATGGGTGAAGAATGATTTTGCACCGAATAATTCTTCTGTACTTGAATCTACGCTGCATAATTGTGTTTACGAAATCCTGGATAAGGCAATATCGGTAATTATACTTATAGTCCTTACCCTGATCATTCCGAGGAAGGTTCAAAAGTGGCTTGTTGCCGAGGGATGGCAGCAGACGCCGCTCACAAGGGAAGAGATAAAGGCTGCTAAAAAAACGCATAACAGAGTTGTATCTCTTCGTACGAAAATATTGCTTCTTCTGATGTCTGCATGTATAACTATCGGAGTTGCAGCCATGGTAATAAGTGCAATTCTGTTCCGTCAGGCAACAATTGAAGAGCATATCAAGGTGGCAAAAAATACAGCCGCAATTGCTGCAAGTCAGATAAATCCCGAAAGAGTAAATGACTTTATAAAGTACGGTGAAGCAGCAGAAGGGTATATTGA
>CAMOCO010000085.1 GCA_946610715.1 uncultured Clostridia bacterium
ATTATTCGACAAGATATATAAATGACAGATTTCAGCCGGATAAATCTATAGACCTTGTGGATGAAGCGGCATCGAAGAAAAAGCTTGGAGTGTTCTCCGGAAGATTTACTAAGCTTAAGGTTGTGGAAAATCCGAAGCCGGATTATGAAAAACTTATTACAGATGCTCTGGCGGATGGGGATTTTGAAGCTGCTTCCCAGCTGAGAGATGAAATGATAAGTGAAGAAAAGAAGGCTGAGGCAAAGAAGAGGAGAAACAGAGCAGAAGAAAGTATCGTAGTGACTCCGGAAGATGTTGCCGAAGTGGTATCAATTTGGACCGGTGTTCCGGTCTCAAGGATTTCCACCACCGAGCAGCAGAGACTCCGCAGTCTTGAGGATATATTGCATAAGAGAATTGTAGGCCAGGACGAGGCTGTACTTGCTGTTTCCAGGGCCATAAAAAGAAGCAGAGTGGGACTTAAGGATCCCAAACGTCCCATCGGCTCATTTCTATTTCTGGGACCTACCGGTGTGGGAAAGACGGAACTGTCAAAGGCACTGGCCGAAGCCCTTTTCGGGGATGAAAAAAATATGATACGAATTGACATGTCCGAATATATGGAGAGACACAGTGTGTCCAAGATGATCGGCTCTCCTCCGGGATATGTAGGCTATGACGAGGGAGGTCAGCTGTCCGACAGGGTTAGAAAAAATCCTTACAGTGTTATCCTTTTTGATGAGATTGAAAAAGCTCATCCGGATGTGTTCAATATCCTTCTTCAGGTACTTGATGATGGAGTGATTACCGATTCAAAGGGCAGAAAAGTTGATTTTAAGAATACCATAATAATCATGACATCGAATCTGGGTGCTGAGAAGATAATTGAACCTAAAACTCTGGGATTTCAGACTGATGAAGAAAATGCAGAAAATGAGCATAATGTTATGAAGGAAAATGTTATGGAAGAAGTGAGAAAGCTTTTTAAGCCTGAGTTCCTTAACAGACTGGATGAGACTATTGTGTTCAGATCCCTTACAGAGGAGAATGTGAAAAATATTGCAGGTCTTTTGCTTAATGAAATGAAGACAAGGGTAGCCAAAAACCTTGATATGAAGATTACATATGGCGCAAGGTTGAAGGAATATATCTTTAAGAAAGGGTATGACAGGAAATTCGGCGCCAGACCGCTGAAAAGGGCGATTCAGAGCTATGTTGAGGATCCTCTGTCGGAAGAGATTCTCGCAGGCAGATTTGTCCCGGGAGACAGTGTTGCAATTTCTGTAAAAGATGATGCGGTTCATTTCACTAAAAAGTGATTTAAGATATTTAAAAAAGCGATTTTTTGATTTATAATAAACCGGATTTATGATAAACTGTAATAGTAATTTTTGGTTATAGGTATAAATTGGGAGGTAATTATAATGGCAGTAGTTGAAGAGTTAATCCGTGAGGAAGAAAACGGATCACTCAGCTTCGGAAATTACGAGCTTGAATCAAAAACTAAAAAAGATGGTTTTATATATAATGGTGACAGCTATAAGATAAAGACCTTTAATGAGATTACTAAGCTTGAAAGAAACGGACTTTTTGTATATGAATCCGTACCGGGTACGGCAGTTCACGGATTTATGACAAACGGTGAAAAGGTAGTAATGAGTGTGGAAGGTAATAATGACGCACAGGTTACACTTGAGCTTGAGCCGGAAACAGAATATAAAGTTCATGTAAATGATGTTTATGTAGGTAAGATGAAGACCAATCTGGGAGGCAAGCTTGTTATAAGCGTTGAGCTTGAGGCCAGTGAGTCGGTAAATATCATAGTTGAAAAACAGTAAATAAAGGATCCGGTGCTTTTGCACCGGATTTGTTTATAGTGCGCCGGGTGATGCGGTTTTGAAATCAATTATGAAATGTACACCTGTGATAGTAGTTTAAGAGGTAAGTTCTATGGCAAAAGAAAAAAAGATATTTTTCTGTAAGGAATGCGGTTATGAATCCGGCAGATGGCTGGGGCAGTGTCCCGGTTGTAAGGAATGGAATACATTTGTGGAGCAGGAGGTAAAACCGGTAAGAGGTTCTAAGACTGTCGGGATCATTGACAGGCCGAAGCCTACCAGTATTACAAATGTTTCTTCTGCCGAAGAATCAAGGATTAAAACCGGTATCGGAGAATTGGACAGGGTTTTGGGCGGCGGAATAGTAAAAGGATCTCTTGTCTTAGTGGGTGGTGCTCCCGGAATAGGAAAGTCCACGCTACTTTTGGAAATGTGCCGCAATCTGGTTAATTCCGACGTGAATATACTTTATGTATCAGGTGAGGAATCATTGTCACAGATTAAAATGCGCGGTGAACGTCTTGGAGCGGTAAGTGAAAAGCTGCTGCTTCTCAGTGATAATGATATAGATAATGTTGAAAATGCAGTCAGGGACTGCAGTGCAGATGTAGTAATAATCGATTCGATTCAGACAATGGAGGCTCCGGGTATAGAATCGGCGCCCGGTACCGTGACCCAGGTAAGGGAAGTTACATCAAGGATGCTGCAGATGGCGAAGACCTTCGGAGCTGCGGTATTTATAGTGGGACATGTTACAAAAGAAGGAACTGTGGCAGGCCCCAGAACCCTTGAACATATGGTTGACTCGGTTCTTTACTTTGAAGGTGATGACAGCGCAGGCTTCAGGCTTCTTCGTGCGGAAAAAAACAGATTCGGTTCCACAAATGAAATTGGCGTATTTAATATGACAGATAAGGGACTTGAGGAAGTGGAGAATCCGTCTCAGATGTTTTTGAACGGAAGACCGCTCAATTCACCGGGTTCCGTGGTTGTATGTACAATTGAAGGTACAAGAGCAATACTGGTGGAAATTCAGGCTCTTTGCAGCGATTCGGGTTTCAGTATGCCGAGAAGAACCTCAGTTGGAATTGATTTTAACAGAACCAATCTGTTGATTGCCGTACTTGAAAAAAGAGGCGGACTGTCTCTTTCGGGATGTGACTGTTATGTAAATATTGCAGGTGGAATGAAGATAAATGAACCATCTACGGATCTTGGAATTATCTGCGCCATAGCTTCGAGTTTCAGAGATAAGCCGGTGGGAGATGATATGGTTATTATAGGAGAAGTTGGACTTGCCGGAGAGATAAGAGGTGTCAGATCATCGGCTCAGAGAATCCGCGAAGCAGCCAAAATGGGATATAAACGTATCATTATCCCGAAATCCAATATGAACAGTGATCTGAATGATATTAAGGGTATTGAGATAATACCCGTTAATACCATTCAGGATGCATTAGAGATTTGTTTTAAATAAGATTAATCTTGGTGAATTACCGATTATTTACAATGCAGCCTTAAATGCACTAAGCAGCTCATCATAGGTTTCATATGCAGGCAGCTCAGGATAGTCATGCTTAATGGCATCGGTTGTTCTGAACAGAAAACCTGCCTTGCTGGCCTGTATCATTGCGAGATCGTTGAAACTGTCTCCGGTAGCGATTGTATCAAATCCACAGCTTTGCAGTGCTTTTACTGTTGTGAGTTTTGATTTTTCGCAACGCATTTTAAATCCGGTGATTGTTCCGTCATCGGCTACAATAAGTGAATTGCAGAAGAGGGTAGGCATACCAAGCTTTACCATAAGTGGCTTTGCAAACTGCTCAAAAGTATCACTTATTATAATAACCTGAGTAGTGGCTCTCAGTTCATCCAGGAACTGCTTTGCTCCCGGAAGAGGATCTATCGTAGCTATTGTATCCTGGATCTCCTTTAATCCGAGACCGTGTTCACGAAGAACAGATAATCTGAAATTCATTAATTTATTATAATCAGGTTCGTCTCTTGTGGTTTTCTTAAGCTCGGGAATACCGCTGGCCTCGGAAAACGCGATCCATATTTCGGGAACAAGAACACCTTCAAGATCAAGACATGCAACATTCATACCCATTGTTAAATTCCTCCGAATTAGTATAACGTAAAATCTATTGTACATTTGACCGTAACAGTATAACAGATTTTAATATTAAGAGGCAAGAAAGAAGCATTTATTATGAAAAAATTGGAAATTAATGATCATTTAAAAGGCATTTTATGCATAATAGCAGCTGCGGCCGGCTTTTCCATGATGACATTTTTTGTAAGAATATCCGGAAATGTCCCTACAATGCAGAAGGTATTCTTCAGAAATGCGGTCGCTCTTCTTATCGCGGTCATTACCATTATTGCAAAGAAAGACGGTTTTTATATTGCAAGAGGAAACAGATTTGATATTTTAATGAGATGTCTTTTCGGAACCTCCGGGGTTATTTTAAATTTTTATGCCATTGACAGGCTGGAACTGTCCGATGCAAATATGCTGAATAAGCTTTCTCCGTTTTTTGCAATTCTCCTGTCGGTACCGATCCTGAAGGAAAAGCCGACCCGGAAAGATGTGGCTGCAACCGTAATTGCATTTATGGGAGCACTTTTTATCATAAGACCTTCAGGAAATAATTTACAGCTTGTGCCGGCTCTGGCAGGACTGTATAGCGGATTTGGCGCCGGTACAGCATATGTATTTGTCAGAAAACTTGGGAAAAAGGGCGAGAGAACTCCTATAATTGTTATGTGCTTCTCGCTGTTCTCATGTATTGTAAGTCTGCCGTTTATCATAGCGGATTATCATCCAATGGATTTGAGACAGTGGCTATGCCTTATCATGGCCGGTGTTTCGGCGGCGTTGGGACAATTCGGTATAACAACCGCATATAAATTTGCTCCGGCGAAAGATATCTCTGTATTTGATTATACACAGGTGATATTTGCTGCAATACTGGGAATACTTTTCCTGAATGAAGTCCCACAGGTACTTAGTATCATAGGATATGTGATAATAATAGGCGTTGCTGTCTATAGATGGCAGTTAGCTAAAACAAAAAAATAATATTGCACTGTACATTTTGTTATTCCGATTTTTCTTGACACCTAATACCTGTTATGATAATATCTCGTTAATACAGATATAGGGAGTAGCTGGCAGGCATTTAGAGACAGTTCATGAGTGTCTGGACACATATTCGTCAGTACGATTGCTCATATGCAATCCGGATAGTGAATAATCAGCGAGACTGATTTGTGGTTTTTAAAAGCTGCAATAGGTCTCGCTATTTTTATGCAAAGGCCGGCCAAACTTATTTCAGCTTTTAAATGAAAAATATGATATTATAAGGAAAGGAGGAATCAGAAATGGGAATTCAAGGTGAGTATAGAGCAGGAGCCGGTTCATATCTTTATGAAGACATGAATAAGCTTAAGGAAATCAGAGCAAGAGGATTAACAGGCACATGTCTTATGATCATTTCGTTTGTGATAATTCTTTACAGTATTGTGATCCTGTTTTCGGCACCCATCGGAATATTCGGATGTGTTGTATTTCTTGTGGGACTGTATTTCTTCTGGGGAACAAACAAGAAATTTAAAATACAATATAAAAAGATATTTGTAGAAAAACAGCTTCGGGATAATTTTAAAAATGTTATTTATGACTGGAGTACAGGATTTTCCGAGAATCAGGTTGCGAGCTTCGGGTTATGCGATATAGGTAACAGATTCCGCTCAGAGGATTATCTGAGGGCAGAATATGAAGGAATCAACTTTGAACAGTCGGATGTTACGGTTCAGGACGTCAGAAGTAACGGAAGATCAACCTATACGGTTACATATTTTAAGGGCAGAATGATCACATTTGATTTTCCTGAAAAATTTGTTTCCTCAGTTCAGATTTTTTCCGAACAGTTTAAGCATAGAGGCAGACCTTTCGGAAATATGAGACCACAGAAGGTTGAAATGGAAAGTGTTCAGTTCAATAAAAAATTTGATGTCCTGGCACTTGTTCCCCATGATGCATTTTACCTGCTGACACCTCATTTTATGGAAAAGATAGAAGGACTTTCAAGAAAGTATGGCAGCATTGCACTTCATATTGCGGGCAACAGAGTATTTATGGGCTTCAACGAGCCTACACATAATGCATTTGATGTGGATAATATGATTAAGGAGATATCTTATCCTGAACAGATGGAGGCGGTAAAAAAAGATATAGATGATATAAAGAATATCATCGAGATTTTAAGAGATGTTTATAATTCAAATGATTATTATCAGGTAACAGATTAAAGTATTTATATAAAAAAGGAGGACAAACCATGAATATGGGAATAGTTATTTTATTAATTGTATTATTTATAGTTTTACTTATTGTAGGTTGGTTTATCGGAACCTATAACGGAATTAAGGTATCGGACCTTAAAGTCAGTGAGGCACTTTCGGGAATAGATGTTGCCCTTACAAAAAGATTTGACGTACTTACAAAGATGCTTGATACCGTTAAAGGATATATGAATTATGAAAAAGAAACACTTGCACAGATTGTAAAGCTTCGTGCAGGTATGAGCATGAACGAGAGAAATGCAGCCAGCAGTGAGATGGACAGAGTAAGCGGAGAAATCAAAATTCTTGCAGAACAGTATCCGGAACTCAGATCAAGTAATAATTTTGTTGAGCTTCAGAGAAGCATCACAGATGTAGAAGAGCATCTTCAGGCAGCAAGAAGGCTTTATAATGCAAATGTAACAGATTATAATAAGAAGATCGTTACATTTCCAAGCAGCATCGTTGCAGGAATGATAGGCGCAACATCTAAATCATTCTTTGAGGCAGAAAGCCAGAAGAGAAATGATGTAAATATGCAGTTTTAATCTATTTTTAATGTTTCTCAAAAGACTGTTTAATACGGGGCTGGTATATTGGCATCATGAAATTGCTGATATACCGTAAGCCCCGATTCGGGTTTTGAGAAAGGTGGTAAATATAATGGATGATTCAAAGAAGATTGAAAAATTAAAAGAAAGAGCAGGAGTAACATACGAAGAAGCCCAAAATGCGCTTAAAGCATGTGACGGAGATCTTCTGGATGCAATGGTCTTTCTCGAAAAAATCGGAAAGGTTTCAGCTCCCGAGTCTGAGATTGTTACAACCAGTCGTACCGAGCATTCATCCTTTGCAGATGTAGAGGATAAGGTAAGAGATTATGACAGAGTGACCGGTGAAAAAGACATGGGACAGAAGCTGAAGAGAGGTTTCCTGAAATTCATCGACATTATAAAGAATAATCAGCTTAAAATTTCCCGTGAAGGAAAGGAACTCATAAAATTACCCCTTTGGATTGCCGTTATTATATTTGTGATATTATGGAAATTAACAGTTGCTGCTGTTATCATATCTCTGTTTTTTGGAATCAGGTATTCCTTTGAGGGAAGAGATAAGCTTGAAGGCGCCAATATGGTTGCGGACAAGGCTATGGACGCAGTTAACTATGTGAAGAACAAATTCGATAAGCTGTAGAATGGAGAAAAGGGATGGCACATGTACTTGTAGTTGAAGATGAAGAAAAACTGGCAAGATTTGTAGAGCTTGAGCTTAAGCA
>CAMOCO010000086.1 GCA_946610715.1 uncultured Clostridia bacterium
TATTACCGTTTATATTCAGGATGCCGGTGGAGCACATGAAGTATTCTCTTCAACCCTGGCAAAGGATCAGGCCCAGAATATCAGTGTTTCGGGCGGAGCGACAGGACTTAATTACAATGATGGTTCAGTAACCTTTGTTGTTAAGGATAATGCCGGAAATGATATAAGCGGCAGTTATGCAAAGAACCTGACAGTCACTTATACAAGCGAATAGTGAGGTAGCTTTGAGAGGAAGAATTATAAAAGGTATCGGTGGATTCTATTACGTTGACACAGAGGACGGACTATATGAGACAAAGGCGAGAGGGTTATTCCGGCTTGAAGGAATAACCCCTCTTGTGGGGGATATGTGTGATATAGATTCTTGCGATGCGGAAAAGAAAACAGGAAATATAATAAATATCCTACCCAGGAAATCTGCACTTATCCGCCCGGCAGCTGCAAATGCTGACCAGGCGGTTATGATTTTTGCAGTAAAACGTCCTCAGCTGAGCCTTGGCCTGCTGGACAGATTTCTCATTAATATGGAAAAACAGAATCTGGATACAATAATAGTTTTCAGTAAGGTGGATCTGGATGATCCGGAAAGACTTTTGGACATTTACAGCTCAGCAGGATATAAGGTCCTTCAGATATCAAATAAAACCGGTGAGGGAATCCGCGAACTGAGGTCACTTCTCTCAGGGAAGATAAGTGTTCTTTCGGGACCATCGGGAGTGGGTAAATCCTCCCTTATCAATAGTCTTCTTGAAGATGACTATGCTGAGACAGGAGAACTGTCAGGAAAGATAGGGCGGGGAAAAAATACAACCAGACATACCGAGATGATACGACTGGGCGAAGATACATTTATTATGGACACCCCGGGTTACAGCTCCATAGAAGTATTATGTGATGACTGCAGCGATATATCAAACGGTTTCAGGGAGATGAGACCTTATCTCGGAAAATGCAGATTTTCGGGATGCAGTCATATCGCCGAGCCGGACTGTGCCGTAAAAGAAGCTATGGATAAGGGAGATATTTCCGGAGAAAGATATAACAGTTATATGCAGATATATGAAGCGGTAAAAAACAGGAAGAAATATTAGAGGATTAACGATATGAACATTTTAGCACCCTCAATGCTGTCTTTAGATTTTAGAAATATGGTGGAAGACCTGGTAAAGGTTTATGAATCCGGAGCAAAGTATATCCACGTGGATGTAATGGACGGGAATTTTGTGCCGAATCTGTCCTTTGGTCCTCCTGTAATAAAGTATGTTAAGGAAATCATACCTGATGCGGTTCTTGATATGCATCTTATGGTCACAGAACCTATGAGATTCATAGAAAAATGGGTCAGATGCGGAGCGGATATTATCACTTTTCATATTGAGGCGGTAATGGATCCGGTTGAAACCGTAAGAATCATACATGATACCGGAAGGAAGGCCGGAGTTGCTATAAAACCCGAAACCCCGGTCAGCTCCATAGAGGATATTATCGCTGATGTTGATATGATACTTATCATGAGTGTGGAGCCCGGATTCGGAGGACAGCATTTTATGCCGGTTGCCCTTGATAAGATAAGGGAAACCGTTGCTCTTCTGGATGAATACGGGCTTAAGAAGGATATAGAGGTAGACGGAGGTATTACCCTTAAAAATGTAGATGAGATACTGGATGCCGGGGCAAATGTTATCGTATCCGGAACTTCCGTATTTGAGGGCAATATTGTTTATAACGTATCAGAGTTTCTGAAACATTTGGAGAGGTAGCGGTATGAAAATCATTATTGTTGCCGGAGGAGATGTGGACAGTGATCAGCTGATGACTGTGGCAGCAAAAGGAGATTATATCATCGGAGTTGACAGAGGAAATGCTTATCTTACTTCATGTAATCTGGTGCCGGATGTGGCTATAGGTGATTTTGATTCAATGCCTGAGACCGAACTTCCGGATGTTCCGGTAATACGTCTTAACCCGATCAAAGATGAGACAGATACGGAATATGCACTTCTCTATGCACTGAAGAAAAATCCCGATGAGATTATCATTTTGGGAGCTTCGGGAAGCAGACTCGACCAGACCATGGCAAGTATTGAAATGCTGAAAACCGCATTTGATGCCGGAGTGGATGCATTTATAATCAACAGGACCAATCGTATCAGAATACTTAGAGGCGCATGTACGCTTCTGAAAGAGAAGGCATTCGGAAAGTATGTATCGATACTTCCATTCAGTGAACCGCTTACGGACCTTACTATGAAGGGATTTAAGTATGAGATAGAGAACTTCCGTCTTGAAAAAGGTGTCTCCAGATGTGTCAGTAATGAGATAGAAGCGGACTGTGCTTATATCAGCTGCAGCGGATATTATATTTTAATGGAAACGTGTGACTGAGTTTTAGGAGAAATGAGATGAATCTCAGAAAATTCTGTATAGGAAGCAAGCTTGGCGTATATCAGCTGGGAAGCACCATAACCATGCTGGGCGTGGGGATTCTCAGTATTGCAGTCATGCCATACCATATTTATAAAGAGGGAGCACAGGTTGCCTGGATATATGCAGGCGTTTTTGTAATGCTTCAGGTTGCTTTCGGATGGCTCTCCTTCAGACTTATGCGATATGCAAGAAAAAACAGCAGGGTATATACCGTGCCGTCATATTTCCGTGTCAGATTCAATCTGGGAAGATTTTCAACAGGAGTTATAGCGCTGTTCTATGTTATACTTCTGTTTCTTTTATATATGATTTATCTTGCGGTATTGGGCCGGGCTCTGGCAGGTTTCGGAATTGCCGGAAAAGAGATAAGTATCATAATTGCCGGAGCATTTACTCTGATGCTCATTATAATAGCCGGAATCAGAGCCGGTGTTGGAATATCTATGCCACTGTTTATGATAATGATCATTACGGTTACTGCGATTGTCATTTCCGTAATATCCAAAATGGGACTGGGTGAGATCGTAAGAAATACCATATGGAGTGATATAGAAGGCAGCGTAAGTGATTATATAAATGTTATGAAAAAAGGAACAAGGATGATATATCCTGAAGAGTTGATAGATTATCTGTCTTATGGGCTTTTTGTAATGGGATTCATTCCCTTACTTGTGCTGTTCCTCGCTACGCCTACCGCCAAGGTTATTAAGAAGAGCAGAAGACTTACTGCACTTTCTTCGGTTATTTTGTTTGTGGGTTCTGCCTTTCTGGGCGGAGTTTCAAGAGCTATGCTTTTTCCTGCCGATACTGCGAAAACCTTCGGAGAATACATTACTCATATGGTCGAGGCACTTTTTAGCGGAAATATGTTCTACAGGATTCTGGGAGGAGCATATGTCTTTATACTGTTTTTGATCGCATTTCTTATATCGATTGTCCTGCTGCATACTATGGTGGGTATTCTGGTAAATGATATAATGATGCCGGCATATATCAGAAGGATTAATGATTCAGATAAAAGTCATAAGGAAGAGAGGATAGTTATTATCGCAGCCGCTTTCCTTGTAACTGCGGCAGCTGTATTTGCAGCCTGCGGACTTGAAGGGGATTTTCTTGGATTTACATTGGGCCTTCTCATGATAATGGGAGTCTGCACCGGTCCTGTGGTGCTGCTGTCACTCTATATAAAGTGGATTACTGCCAAGGGGCTTATGGCCGGATTTTTAACAGGAATCATAGCTGTATACGTCTGGGAATTTGTACCGATATTTGAAGAAAACGCCAGAAGAGTAACGATGCATTCCTATGTCGGAATAGGAGCTCAGCTTCCCGCATTTTTTGCGGTACTGATCATTACACTTATTGTAAGCCTGCTGACTTGGAAAAGAAACAGAAATGCAGCGCTTGAAAACATGTTTGATGAGGTAAAAAACAGAATCGTATAAGTCATATAGAAAAGTAGATTATTTCAGACATAAAAAAAGCGAGCACCCTGTTCCGAACCAGGGTGCTTGTAATGATACACTATTTCATAAGGTGAGAGAGTTATGAAAAAATCTATACTGTTAATATAAACCTTAAATATGAATAAACTATTAACAAACTTATAATATTATGTAAATTATATGACATAAGGGTCAAAAGTCAAAATGTCATACGGTGTCAAAAAACACTTACTTTAATAATTCCCTCTCATATGTTATACTATCCCAGTAGAGCTTTTAAGGAGGCAGTAAATGGGCTTTTTTAAAGATTTAAAAAGAGATTTTGCTCAGGCAGTAAATGAACTTATGCCTGAGTCTGATTCTTCGAATAATAAAAAAACGGATCATTCCGAAACCGAAGGAGTGATTGAAAATCTTGATTCGCATCCGGCTCCGGACAACCCGGATGCTATTTCTTCGGATGTGCCGGAAGTCGCTGCACCGGGGGATGCTGCGCTGTCGGGGCAGGTTCAGGATGCAGAGGAGCAGCTAAATGATAGTGCCGATGCCATTTCTGAGGCGGTTCTCAGAAAGGAAGCTGAAAGACTTCGCCAGGAGATAGGAAAAAATATTGATATAGAAGCAAGACGCGCCAGTGAGGAAATTGATTCTGAGATAGATAATCTTCCCGATGTAGAAGAAGACTGGGAGGATAATGATGCGGATGAGGGATATCAGAGTATCGAAGTGTTAGGCTCAAGTGAGACAGAGGATTCATCCGTGACAGAAGATGCAGCTGCGGCGTATGAGCTTGCAGATAATGTACCTGCAGATAATGCGTTTGAAGAAGAAGTTATTTCCACAGAAGAGGAAATATCTCTCAATGAGGGTAACTCAGTTGAAGAGGTTGTTCCGGTTATGGAGGAAATTCCGCTGGTTTCAGAGCCTGATTCCACGGAGGCAGATTTACTGGAGGCTGAAAGAGTAGCAAGTGAAGTTGCAAGAGCCGAGGAAGAAAGACTGATTGAAGAAGAGCGCCTTGCGGCGGCTGAACGTCATGCCGAGGAAGAAGCAGAGATGAGACGCCTTGAGGCGGAAGAAAAAAAGAAAGCCGGCAAAAAACAGAGTTCAGGAAATTCAAAGAATAAAAAGAATATAACAATCGAAAAGACCAGGGAGGAAGATAAAATGCCTGATTTAGAGACAGAAATCAGTAAGAATGACGTATATTCGGGTATGTCTGAGGATACAACATATATTACATCAAAGACGGTTATTTCCGGAAATATAGAGACTGAAGACGATATTGATGTAATGGGCAGAGTTGACGGTGACATTTCCTGTAAGGGCAAGCTTATCATCGGCGGACGCGTTAACGGAAATATCAAGGTCCAGGAGCTTTATGCACATCAGGCTCATATAGCAGGCGAGATATTTGCAGAGGGAAGCGTGAAGATCGGCGCAGGAACCATTTCCGTCGGTAATATCACTGCATCTTCAGCAGTTATTGCCGGAGCTGTTAAGGGCGATGTTGATGTTAAGGAACAGGTTATAGTCGATTCATCGGCAGTTGTTGTAGGTAATATCAGATCCAAATCCATTCAGGTCAATGCCGGAGCCATCGTTGACGGTATGTGTCAGCAGATTTATTCGGAAGTGAATATCGAAAAGCTGTTCGATGAAGAGATTGAAAATCTTGATGAGAACACTAAGGAAGGGGCAGTAGAAAAAACGGCTGAAGAAAAGGACCTTGAACCAAAGGAAGAATCCGATATGCCGGAAGATGAAACAAGTATCATGGAGATTGAAGGTCTGGAACCTCTTACTGCGGATAAGGATTCGGAAATCGATGAACTTGAGGGCGTACAGGAAGTAAAACCCGAGAGTGAAGAAGCATCTGACGATGCAAAGGACAGTTCATCCGGCAGAGGCGGTTCGGGTAAAGGATCGGGAAACGGATCATACAATAAGTCATATAATAAAAAGTCAGGAAAAAAACACAGATAAATAAGTGAGGTGGACTATGTACAAGAGAATCTGCCTGAAATTAAGTGGCGAAGCACTTGCAGGTGAATCAGGTAAAGGGTTTTCCGAATCAGAGGTTACAAAGGTTGCCGCAGAGATTAAGAAGGTTGTGGAAACAGGTGCCCAGGTCGGAATAGTTATCGGCGGAGGTAATTTCTGGAGAGGAAGATCCTCGGGAGATATGGACCGTGTAAAGGCTGACCAGATCGGAATGCTGGCAACGGTTATGAATTGTATCTATGCTGCGGATGAACTCAGACAGCAGGGCATAAAATGTCATATCATGACACCATATGCAATCGGTGATGTTACTGAGCTTTATACCAGAGACAAGGCTGTCGAATATATGGAGAAAGGCGAGGTTGTATTCTTCGGCGGAGGAACCGGCCATCCGTATTTTTCGACCGATATGGCAATTGTTCTCAGGGCAATAGAGGTGCGTGCCGACATTATCCTTTCGGCAAAGGCTATTGACGGTGTGTATGACAGTGATCCGGCAGTGAATAAGGATGCTGTAAAATTTGATGAAATGAATATGTCAGATATAGTTGATAAGAAGCTGGGAGTTATCGATCTTGCTTCTGCGGTTCTGGCAATGGAGAATAAAATGCCGATGCTCCTTTTCGGGCTGAATGAGGAAAACTCAATCATGAGAGCCGTAAACGGAGAAAAAATCGGTACAAGGATTAATGTTTAGGAGGGTTAACAATGGCAGACTATAATGAGAAAATGCAAAAGGCAATCGATGCGCTTGCATCTGAATTCGCATCAATCAGAGCGGGACGTGCAAATCCACACGTGCTTGATAAGCTGAAGGTAGAATATTACGGAACACAGACAGGAATTCAGGGAGTGGCAAATGTATCGGTTCCCGATGCACGTACACTTATGATCGCTCCATGGGAGCCGAGTATGGTTAAAGAGATAGAGAAGGCAATCCAGAATTCCGATCTCGGAATCAATCCGAATAATGACGGCAAAAATGTAATCCTGCATTTCCCGGAACTTACAGAGGACAGACGTAAGGAACTTGTAAAGGACATCAAGAAGAAGGGTGAGGCTGCAAAGGTTGCCATCAGGAATGTACGTCGTGATGCCAATGAATCACTTAAGAAACAGAGTAAGGCAGGAGAACTGTCTGAAGATCAGCAGAAGGACGAAGAAGAGAAAGTTCAGAAGGCTACAGATAAGTTCATTGCTGAAGTTGATAAGATGATTGAAGTTAAGACTAAGGAGCTTATGACTGTTTAATGGGAAGTTATATTGATGAAGTAATGGAGCTGGACAGGGAACTGATTCCGGCTCATGTAGCCATTATCCTTGACGGAAACGGGAGATGGGCCAAGAAGAAGCATATGCCGAGAAATTTCGGACATAAGGCCGGAGCGGATACACTGGAGACTATCTGTGATGATGCATGGGATCTGGGTATCAAGTATCTGACGGTATATGCATTTTCAACCGAGAACTGGAAGAGGTCCGTTGAAGAAGTCAGAGGATTAATGACCATCCTCAGAAATTATCTTATCAAT
>CAMOCO010000087.1 GCA_946610715.1 uncultured Clostridia bacterium
ATGTCATATCTGGACATATTAACGGAAATAGGTACAATGGAAGTCCCATTGTCCAGACATTTTTTCTGGAGCTTACATACCTGCTCAAAGATATGCAGATCAGCTCTGAAAATAAGATTATTCTTTTCGAGAACAGGTATAAAATCCGAAGGGAATTGCATCCCGTGAAGAGGATGATTCCATCGCATGAGAGCCTCGGCACCAACCATCCGTCCTGTGGAATGATTTATCTGAGGCTGATATACTGCATAAATATGCCCATAGTTTATCGCATCATCGAAACAATTAATAAGCTCTTGCTCGTTCATTTGTGCAGCCATGTGGTTTCCCTCCTTTTAGCTTAATATATACTTAACTTTAAATTTAGCATATTTTAGTGTAATATTCTATACATAATGTAATCTAAAAAATGCAAAATACCGATATCCGTTGATAAAAAATTAAATGTTAAGGAGGCTTGTACAATGAGAACAGACTATAAAGCAGCAAAAAAGCTTGGCGATGATGCCGTAAAAGAAGCAATTAAGAAGGGCGTTTCTCCGTATCTTCCGGTGCTTGATCTGATAGAAGATGTGAAGCAGAGCGCGGGACAGACCAGACTGGGACTTATGGAACTTCCCATTAACCGTATAAAGGGAAATAAAGAGGCGGCAAGAAATAATGCATTTGCAAATAACTTTATGCCTATATTTGAAGAGGATACGGAATTCTCATATAAATGGTCAAAGCTCTATGATTCTTATAAAGAAGAGGGAATCAGAGATGCGATCAAGGTTTATGAGTATATGAACAACTACTATGTCCAGGAGGGCAACAAGCGTGTTTCGGTTTCAAAGTTCGGAGGAACCGAGTTCATCCTGGCTGATGTAATCCGCATTTATCCCAAGAAGGATGATTCAAAGGAAAGTAAAGTATATTATGAGTATGTTGATTTCTATAAAGTTACCAAAATATTTCTGCTTGTATTTAACGAACCCGGTGAATATGCAAAACTGGCTGAACTATTGGGACAAGATCTTATAAATGAGTGGCCGGAGGATCTATGTGCTGATCTTAAGTCTGCATTTTTCAGGTTCAGTAAGATATTTAAACAGCTCACAAAAATCGAGGATGAATATGCAACAAGTAATGCGTTTCTTATCTATATTTCGATCTTTCCGTTTAAGACAATCGGGGATTCGACAGATGACCAGATAGCCAATAATATTAAGTTGGCGCACAATGAAATGACCGCCGGAGGAAGACTGGAAGATGTTACTTTCCTCAGCGAAACATCAGCAGAAAAGGAAAGACCGTCGGGTATAATGGGACTGTTCGCAAAGGGCAGGAAATATACGGCAAGTGCGCCGCTTAAAGTTGCATTTATATATGATGCAGATATCGAGCAGTCAAGATGGATTGACAGCCATGAGGCCGGACGTCTCTATGTTGATGAGATGACAGATGATAATGTGGTTACAAAAGCTTATTATTCTTATGAAAATGGCGGAGTAAAAGGTGCAATTGATAAAGCCTTAAGTGATAAGAGTGAAATTGTTTTCGCTGTTTCACCGAATATGATAAATGATACACTCACAGCTGCCGTATATAATCAGAACGTTAAATTCCTTAATTGTTCAGTAGGAAATACATATCCTTCAGTCAGATGTTATCATGGAAAACTATATGAAGCTTCATTCCTTACAGGAATTCTTGCAGCAAATACCCTTCTTCTGAGAGAGCCGGGCAGCAGTAATAAGATAGGCTATCTCTTAAGAGCTGATAAGGGCGTAAGTACCAGAATGCTTAATGCATTTGCCATCGGAGTTTCCATGATAAATCCGGAGTGCAGGATTATACTTAAATCTGCGATAGACGGAGGAAACAGCGAATATAAGAGCCAGTGGAAAAATGAAGGAATTAAAATGTATGCTGACATTGAATACTCTGCAGAATCCATGATCAAGGAACGTGCAGGAGTATTCATGATAGGAGACGAAAGGGATGAATATATAGGAGTGCCGTATTTTAACTGGGGCAAATATTATGTTCAGATAGTTCATTCTGTTCTGGTGGGAACATGGGACATCAGTGATCTCCTTAAGTCAAATAATGCGGCGAATTACTGGTTTGGTCTCTCTACCGGTGTGGTGGATATAAGAACGGCTCCGCTGCCTTATCAGACATCCAAACTTCTTCAATTCTTCAAGAATTCCATAATTGACGGAAGTATTGATCCATTTTCGGGTGAGATTCATACACAGAGCGGTCAGGTATTGCAAAAGTCTGAGAAGGGTATGGGAATATCATCTCTGGTTAAACCTTCAGTTACCCAGATTCTTTCAATGAGCTGGCTGAATGAGAATATCGACGGGACGTTATAAGTAATAAGTATTAAGAGGACTGTTCTTTTGACAAAAGGTGAAAGGAGTGGTTTGTAATGAATTTAGACAGCTATTCACAGGAATTAGACAGATTATACGAATTTGAGATAGAGAAGTATGTAGCCCGGTGTGCAGAGCTGAAAAAGTCAGGACTTAAGATCTTACGCAATTCCAATGGTAAGCATAAGGTAGTTCCTGCCGGACAGAGTGCGGGTAGTGAACCAAAGGAATTTATATATGAGAAAAGTGACATAAAAAAGAATGATGTGCTTTTCAAAATTCAAAAATGGTTCAGGACAAGGGTTCATAATTTTATCGCAGTAGTGAATTTTATAAGAGAATTACATGCCGGTCAGAGAAATGATAAGTAAACACATTGGCAGGAAGGGCTTAAATACAGATAGTGTGGGAAAGACCTTAAATGTAGTGGTAAGTATTTTTGATTAGTGCTATAATCAAGAACGGCTGTGCCGGAAATGACAGGCACTCATCATAGAATGGAGGATAAAGCTATGCAGTCAAGAACGCATACTTGCGGAGAATTAAGAAAAGCGAATGCAGGAGAGAAGGTTACCATTGTTGGATGGATGGAAAATGTCAGAGAAGTTGGCGGTAATCTTGCATTTGTTATCATGCGTGATTTTTACGGAACTACACAGGTAGTAGTTGAAACTGAGGAAATGATGGCAGTTATTAAGCCCATCAATAAGGAATCAACACTTAAAGTTACCGGTATTGTACGTGAGAGAAGTAATATAAATAAGAATATTCCTACAGGAGAGATTGAAATAGTTCCCGAGAGCATCGAGGTTCTCGGAAAGAGTTATCATTCAGAACTTCCATTTGAGATCAACCGTTCAAGAGAAGCTGATGAGACATTCCGTCTCAAATATCGTTATCTTGATCTTCGTAATCCTGAGGTAAAGAATAATATCGTGCTTCGCTGCAACGTTGTGTCTGCGCTGAGAAATGCCATGACGGAGCATGGCTTCCTTGAGATAACAACACCTATCCTTACAGCTTCTTCACCTGAAGGTGCAAGGGATTATCTTGTTCCGGCAAGAAAGCATCCGGGAAAGTTTTATGCACTTCCCCAGGCTCCGCAGCAGTTTAAGCAGCTTCTCATGACTGCCGGCTTTGACAGATATTTTCAGATAGCTCCTTGTTTCAGGGATGAGGATGCGAGAGGAGACCGTTCACCGGGAGAGTTCTATCAGCTGGATATGGAGATGGCATTTGCATCCAAGGAAGATGTATTTGAAATTCTTGAGGATGTACTGCCTCCGATTTTTGCAAAGTATGGAAAGTATGATATAGCATCGAGTGCGCCGTTTACAAGAATTCCGTATCTTCAGGCAATGGATGAGTTCGGAACTGATAAGCCGGACCTTCGTATAGATCTCAGAGTGACAGATTTAACAGACGAACTTGCAGGCTGCGGATTCGGCCCATTTGAAGGAAATGTAATAAAAGCTGTTCCTGTGTCAGATTGTAAGCTCACAAGAAAGCAGATAGATGCAATATGTGCAAATATTGAGGTTCAGGCAGGCGCTAAGGCTTACTGGTTTAAATGTGATGAGTCCGGTGCCATTGCAGGCGGAATAGCAAAGTTTGTAAATGCAGACCCTGCTGTGGCAGAGACTATTAAGACGAAGCTGAATCTTGCACCTAACACGCTTGTTGTTGTTGGAGCAGGAAAGAAGACACTTGCCCAGAAGATTGCCGGTGTTGCGGTTAAGATGCTGGGTGCAGAGTGCGAAGGCCATATGGACAAGGAAAGATATGAATTCTGCTGGATAGTGGATTTTCCGATGTATGAAATAGGCGAAGAGTCAGGACTTCTTGAATTCTGTCATAATCCGTTTTCTATGCCCATCGGTGGCAAGGAAGTACTTGAAGCTGCCGAAAAGGGTGAGGTGGATCCACTCAGTATAATGGCCGATCAGTATGACCTTGTATGTAACGGAATCGAACTTTCATCAGGTGCTGTCAGAAATCATGACCCTGAGATTATGGTCAAGGCATTTGAGATGGTTCGTCTCGGTGAGGATGAAGTTAAGGCCAAGTTCCCGGCTATGTATAATGCATTTTCTTATGGAGCACCTCCACATGCAGGTATTGCTCCGGGAGTTGACAGAATGGTCATGCTTCTTGCAGGTGAAGAGTCTATTCGTGAGATTATCGCATTCCCTATGAATAAGAATGCACAGGATATTATGATGGATGCTCCTTCACAGGTTGAACAGAGCCAGCTGGATGAACTCCATATAAAGATTGTTGAAGAAACTGAATAAGCCTTCAGAGCTGCTGAAAAAAGATGTGAAAAAAATGAATTAATGTATTGACAAATTATATTGCGCGCAATATAATTTAGTAAAAGATAAAAGAAACAAGCTTCTGATTCAGCAGCTGACAGTATTTAGATAGGAGGTATTTCAATGAGTTCAGTTTATGATTTCACAGTAATAGACAGGGAAGGAAATGAGAAGAGTCTTAAGGATTACGAAGGAAAGGTATTGCTTATAGTTAATACAGCAACAGGATGCGGATTTACTCCACATTATGATCCGCTTGAAGCAATGTATAAGGAGTTTAAGGATAAGGGGTTTGAGATTCTTGATTTCCCCTGCAATCAGTTTGCAGGCCAGGCACCTGATTCGGATGATAAGATAAATGAGTTTTGTACGATGAAGTTCGGAACGGAGTTCCCAAGATTTGCAAAGATCGATGTGAACGGAGATACTGCAATTCCGCTTTTTGCATATCTTGCAACAGAGAAGCCTTTTGAAGGTTTCGGAAAAGGAATTAAGAATGGGGCACTTGAAAAGTTTGCCGGACTGAACAATAAAAAATTTGGTGACAAAGCATATATCAAATGGAATTTCACCAAGTTTCTTGTGGACAGAGAAGGCAAGGTAATCGCTCGTTTTGAACCTACAATGGATATGGAAGAAGTTAAGAAAGAAGTAGAAGCAGCACTGTAATGCGTGATTTTACCGGAGGGATTTCCCTCCGGTATTTTTGTATCCCTTTTCAGATATAGCGACAAATTGCGAATCTACTTCAGATACAGCGATTTCCAGAAGTCTATGATTTCCCTGTAATCCTTAACAACTTTATCTATGTCAATCTTATCCATCTGCTGCATTCGCCACATATAACCCTCGGATGCAAGGTACATATCCTGATACATAAGCCGGAGATTTATACCTTCCTTAAATTTGGAAATATCAAGATTTGCAATAGTGGGATTTGTATTTATTTTTGTATATGGCGCGATGATTTCGTGAACTTCATTTACAACATCGGGATCCTTCTCATAATATGCATTTATGGAGAATTTTCCCATATCAGGGTAATCCTTCATCATTTTTGCTTTGATGATAAGACCTTTATACATCATTTCAAAAATGTCATCACTTTCATTGATGCCGGCTTCGGCCAAAGTTTTCTTGGTTATTTCTTCAACCTTTTTTAGGAGAAAGATATATAGTTCCTTCTTGTTTTTGAAATAGAAGAAAAGCAGTGATTTACTGATACCGGCTTCGAGAGCTATTTCATTTACGGGACTTTTCTTATAAGTGTTGTGCGAAAAAACCTTGAAGCCCGCGTTTATTATTTTATTTTGTTTTTCCGTTGGGAGTGCAAAGAATTTATCATTCATGTAATTACCTCAAATTTTCATCAGGAATTATGGCGGTGCAGTTTTCTGAATTCTCTTGGAGTACAGCCCGTTAGCTCCAGAAATACTTTGTTGAATGTGGTTGTGGACTGAAAGCCTGCCATGAATGCACATTCGGTAATTGACAGCTGTTCATTGCTGAGAAGCTGAATGGCGGATTGTACCCTGATTCCCGCAAGATAGGCAGGGAAGGACATATCGGTATATTCATTAAAAAGCTTAGAAAAATAATATGGGCTGAGACCGGTATATGTGGCAACGTCTGCCTGAGTAATATTTTCGGAAGAATGTTCGGAAATATAGTTGCAGGCTGTGCGGATATAGCCCCAGGATTTATTCGAGTAATTCTCTTTGCCAATCTGATCATGATGCTCTTTTAATGCATAGTTGCCGATATGAAGGAGCATTTGATAGATATAAAGCTTACACTGGGTTTCTGCAAAACGTTCCTTTTTGTAATAGGCATCACGGATTTTATTGAAAATAGATATAAGCTTTTCGGTGAGATCCGGTTCCTTTTTTGAGGAAATAAGATGGCAGTTTTTGAAAAAGTGAAGTGCGGCTGCCAGATCGGTATTTGATTCCATAATTCCCGATGAAAACTGGATAAAGTACGTACTTTTATGAGGGACATTTAAGATTTCATGCAGCTCCCGTGGCCACACGAGAAGAATATCGCCTGCTTCAGGTTTATATATGGTATCCCCGATCTTATAGCAGCAGCCGTCATTAAGTATAACTGTGAATTCGGCAGCATTATGCCAATGAGCGGGAAATCTGACCGGGACTTTCCGGTCGGTAACTGATATACCGTGTAATTCGGGATAATTGATTATTTCTTTTTCCATTGGATGCTCCCCTTATAGAAAATAGTAATCATATGCATACTTAAATGATAACAAAAAACGGGCAAAATACAATAAATATCTTCTATAAATTACCCATTTTTTACTATATTCTGAAATTGTAACTGAATTAACAGCTGAAACTAGAAACCGAAAACCAGGCTGGGGAATATATTAAACAATTTGGCGGGACAAAAGTGCTTATTCACTACGGCGGAAAATGTTGATTTATCCTGGCAGTGGGAGGAGGAAGTGTTATTGATTCTCAGATGATGGTTTGATGAAAAATTATGGAGGAAATGAGATGAAAGCATTATTTATAGGCGGAACAGGTACAATCAGTACCGCGATTG
>CAMOCO010000088.1 GCA_946610715.1 uncultured Clostridia bacterium
CGAAGAATTCAGCTACATACTTTTTTGATGATTCCATAAAATACCTCCCTTTTATTATACTTGTGGCTAACCACCACTAACAATTTAAGAATAACATGTTTACATAATTTAAAGCAACCAAATATTTTGATTTTATTAATATGTTGAAATAATCCCTGCAGGGATTTATATTATGTTCACAAGGTATACAGGTTTTATTTAATAATAATTATGGCATAGATTAAGAGAGGAAATATGGAAGATTTTGAGATTTTGGAAGGATTAAACGAGGCCCAGAAGGAGGCGGTGACCACCACTGAAGGTTTCGTCAGAGTTATAGCCGGTGCGGGAAGCGGAAAGACAAGGGCGCTGTCCCGCCGTTTTGCGTATCTTGTAAATGATCTGGGAATACTTCCCGGAAATATATTATGTGTTACATTTACAAATAAGGCCGCAAATGAAATGCGCCGGAGAATCCACAACCTTACGGGAGATAATGATACCGGTTATATCAATACATTTCACGGCTTCTGTGTAAATGTACTTCAGGAAGAGTCCCATGTGGTTCAATATCCCAAGTCGTTTCTCGTGCTGGATGCATCCGATATAGATGAAATGCTGAAGATGGTATATGAGGAGAGGGGACTTACTCTCAGAGATATGAGCTTCAGTAATGCCAGAGATATGATCGAGATGATCAAGCTGGTGGAGAGACCTCATTATTATGAAGATCTTATAGAAATGGATCTGGATATGCTGAGAGTAAAATACAACGCCTCCGACAATGTGAAGGATATCATTTTTTACGGCTATCTCTATCAGCAGAAAAAATGTTTCGGCCTGGATTATGATGATCTGATCAGCTTCGTTCTTTATATCTTCTCGAAAAACGAAGAAAGCAAGCTTAAGTGGCAGAAGAGACTGGAATATATAATGATCGATGAATTTCAGGACATTGACAGACCTCAGTATGATCTGATGCAGGTACTGTGCGGATATCATCACAATCTTTTCATAGTGGGAGATCCTGACCAGACCATTTATACCTGGCGTGGGGCGAGTACAAAATTCCTTATGGATTTTGACAGGGAATATCCCGATACAAAAACTATTATGATGATGGAAAATTACAGAAGCACGCCTGAGATTCTGGCGGTGGCAAATTCTCTGATCGATAAGAATCAGGACAGGATCAAAAAAGATCTTATTCCGACTCTTCCGGGCGGAGATAAGGTTAAGATTAAGGTGGCTGAAACTCCGGATAAGGAAGCGGAGTGGATAGCATCCGAGATAAAGAGGCTGAAGGACGAAGGAACTGATTATAAGGATGTGACTATAATGTACAGGTCGCATTTTCTGACAAGGAGCATTGAACAGGTACTTCTGGATGAGAAGATTCCATATACCATTTACAGCGGAGTTCAGTTCTATGACAGACTGGAGATTAAGACAGCACTTTCATATCTCAGATGTCTGGCATTTCAGGATGATATGGCATTCAGAAGGGTTATCAATACTCCGAAGAGAAATATGGGCCAGCGCAGAATGAAGTTTTTGGAGGATTATGCGGAGCTGAAGGGTATAACTCTGTATCAGGCTCTCAGAGAAACAATCGATGAGAAAATATTTAATGGTACAGAGGCAAGAGAATTTCTTATTCTCATGGATGAAATGACAGAGACCATGAATTCCAGGCCTATCTCGGAGCTTTTGGCAGATATTCTTAATAAGAGCGGCTATGAGGAGGCGCTTCGTACCGAGGGCGCCCAGTACCGGCTGGACAATATTGCCGAGCTGAAGCAGTCGGTATATGAATTTGAAGTGTCATCAGGTGAAGAGGTTATGCTTGAAGATTATCTGAGGCATGTTGCCCTCTATACCAATACAGATCTGGAAATCAGAGGAAACAGTGTGAAGATGATGACGGTTCATGCCGCAAAGGGACTGGAATTTCCAAATATTTTCCTATGCGGAATGAACGAAGGGATATTCCCTTCCAAGAAGTCCCGTACCAGGCAGGCCATGGAAGAAGAGAGGAGAGTTGCATTTGTTGCATATACGAGAGCGATGGAGAGACTTTACCTGACAGCCTCAGAGGGGCGGAATTTTGACGGCTCTCCGAAGTACCCTTCAAGATTTATACTCGAACCGGACAGTGAGCTGCTGCAGTATGTGGATCCTGTCAGAGAATCACTGATAAAAGAAACAAAAGAATATCTGGGCATTGCGGAGCGCATGCTGAAAGCGCAGGATGAGACTACAAGACTTCCTGTGGGAAGCCGCGTGAAGCATATGATTTTCGGTGAGGGTGAGATAATAGATATCGATACCGATAAGAATGCATATATCATAAAATTCGACAATCAGCATACGGAAAGAAGCATTTCTTTTAAGGTCAAGCTTGATGAAGTCGTCTAAAGGTGGTATGATGCACAGATAATGTTGTAATTCACGCAAATACTCAGTTGTTAAAAAGGTGGAGGAAATATGAGTTTTGAAGATGAAGAAAGACAGATTCAGAGATTGAGAGAAGAAAGCGAGCGAAGGAAGAAAGAGCTTGAAAGACTTCAGGAAGAAGAGCTGATGCATATAAGAGAGCTGGAGAGACTTCGCCAATTGAAGGGGGCAGAGGATGAGTATAATCCGGAGATGGATTCTGCCTTTGATGTAATGGACAGTGGGTCGCCCCGTATTCCGCAGGGAAGGCAGCAGAGAAGCGGTTACGAAGAAAGCGGAAGACCGCAGCAGAGAAGTGGTTACGAAGGAAGCGGAAGACCGCAGCAGAGAAACAGTTACGAAGAAAGTGAAAGACCGCAGCAGAGAAACGGTTACGAAGGAAGCGGAAGACCGCAGCAGAGAAACGGTTACGAAGGAAGCGGAAGACCGCACCGTGATAGAACGGGATCGGAAGAAGATATGAGTCAGGAAAGAAACAGAGACAGAGATAGCAGACTTCGCGAGCAGCGCCGCAGAAAACAGCCGGTTCAAAATCCGGTATATGATGATGACGATGATGGCGCGGATTTTGATGTGGAAGCTTTCAGAGCGGCTGAAAGAGCCAAGAAGAGACGTATGCAGAATAGATATGGGGAAGAGGAAGCTCCCTTAAAGGAGAGCTCGAGGAAGGAAAACTCAAGAAAGGAAAAACCTGAGAAGGAGAAAAGACCTCGTAAAAAGGGACATCCTATTCGGAAGATTTTCATTACCCTTATTATATTGCTGCTGCTTCTTGTTCTGATTGCGGGTGTCATCCTCAATTCCATCCTGTCAAAATTCAAGCATTTTGATTCGGAGGTGTCTGAGAGAGCATCTTCCATGAGAGGCGATCAGATAAATGTACTGCTTATCGGCCAGGATGCCAGAGAGGGTGAAGAGGCTCAGAGATCGGATACAATGATTCTCTGCACAATTAATAAGAAAAATCATACAGTAATTCTTACATCATTTATGAGAGATATGTATGTTGATATTCCGGGACATGGCGGAAACAGGATAAATGCCGCCTATGCTATCGGCGGAGTCGATCTTCTCGATCAGACCATCGAGGAGAATTTCGGTGTGACGATAGACGGAAATGCTATGGTGGATCTTACATCATTCCTTGAATCCATGACTGCAGTGGGTGACATTGAAATGGAACTTAATGCAGAAGAAGCGGCTTATATGATGGAACATCCTGAAGCCGGTACGGCTACTGATATTTCAGATGAGGTATGGGATCTTCATGAAGGAGTTAATTCCCTTACACCTGCTCAGGCTCTGTGCTATGCAAGAATGAGATATGTAGGTAACTCCGACTGGGAGAGAACCGAAAGACAGAGAAAGCTCATTATGGCATGTGTAAACAAGGTTAAGAGCGGACATCTTATGCAGGGAATAAAAATGGCAAATAATATAGCGCCATGCATTTCCAGTGATCTCAGTAAGACAGGATTCCTTAAGCTGGGATGGGGATTCATCAGAGGCGGTGGAATGCAGAGCTACAGACTTCCCGTTGACGGAACCTATTATAATGATAATATCAACGGAATGGCTGTGCTTGTTCCCGATATCGGAACAAACCAGAACTATCTTCAGGAGTATATGTCAGGTGAGTATTCAGAGGATGAGGAATAAATGACCTGAAGTAAATGTACCTGATATTTGACTTTACAGTTTTTTTATGCAATTATAAATAAGTTGTTTTAACAAGATAAAGGGGTGTTAAATGGACTGGTTTACCGGATGGTTATCCCATATGGCGGAAACCTTTGAAAAATGTTTTATAAGAGATGACAGATATAAACTGCTTCTGGGCGGTATAGGAGTGACTTGTAAGGTTGCTCTTCTTGCTGCGGCTATGGGACTGGTAATAGGATTTCTCATTGCCCTTTGCAATCTGTCCAAACGTAAGGGGCTCAATATAATAGGTAAGATATATACTGATGTGATCAGAGGAACACCATCGGTTACACAGCTTATGATCATATATTTTGTAGTATTTGCTTCTGTTCACTGGGAGAAATGGATCATTGCGGCGATAGCATTTTCCATTAACTCGGGTGCTTATGTATCCGAGATAATCCGTGCGGGAATCCTTTCCATAGATAAAGGACAGACCGAGGCCGGAAGGTCACTGGGACTCAGCAGAACACAGACTATGGTAAATATTGTTATACCTCAGGCAGTAAAGAATATTTTTCCTGCCATGTGTAATGAGTTCATTACCCTTATTAAGGAAACGGCCATTGTAGGTTATGTAGGTCTTGTGGATATCCAGAAGGCCGGTGATTTTATTAAGAGTGCAACCTACGAAGCCTTTATGCCGCTTATTGCGACAGCAATTATTTACTTTATTATCATCAAGGCTCTGACTATCGGACTTGGAAGAGTCGAGAAGAGACTCCGTAAATCGGATATCAGGTAAGGGGGTGGAGCTGTGATTAAAGTAAAAGATCTCCATAAAAGCTTTAATGGGCGTATGGTGTTAAATGGTATTGATGAAGAAATAGATGACGGCGAAGTTGTAGTTGTGATCGGACCTTCGGGTTCCGGTAAGAGTACATTTCTCAGATGTCTTAATAAGCTTGAAACCCCGGACAGCGGTGAAGTCTGGATAGATGACATTCAGATAAACGGACACAAGATAAATGTTAATCATGTCCGTCAGAAGATGGGAATGGTTTTTCAGCATTTCAATTTGTTTCCCCATCTTACGGTTCAGAAGAATATAACCCTGGCGCCGGTGAAGCTGAAGAAATTGACTCAGGAGCAGGCAGACGAAAAGGCTAAGGAGCTGCTGAGAATAGTCGGGCTTGAGGAAAAAGCAGGAGCTTATCCGAAGCAGTTGTCAGGCGGACAGCAGCAGAGAATAGCTATTGCAAGATCCCTGGCCATGGAACCGGAGATAATGCTTTTCGACGAACCTACATCCGCCCTGGATCCGGAAATGGTCGGTGAAGTGCTTGAGGTTATGAGAAGACTTGCAAAAAGCGGAATGACCATGGTGATAGTTACCCATGAGATGGGCTTTGCAAGAGAAGTGGGAAGCAGGATTCTTTTTATGGATGAAGGCAAGATACTTGAAAAAGGCTCGCCGGAGGAAATATTTGACAATCCAAGTAATGACAGAACAAGAAGCTTCCTGAGTAAGGTTTTGTAAGAAAAATATTATAATTATTTAAGGAGAAAGAAGTTATGAAGAAGTTTCAGAAAATCAAGAAGTGGGCAGTTATCGGTCTTTCATGTATGACAATGCTTTTCGGAGCTGTTGCATGCGGAGAGAAGAAGGAAGCTGCAGAAGGCGGTTCAGATTCAGGATCGGGTGAGAAGGCACAGATCGTATTCGGTACAAATGCTGAGTTCCCTCCATTTGAGTATGTGGGCGGACAGGGTGTTATCGATCAGTATGACGGAATTGATATGGCAATTGCTAAGCAGATCGGTGATGATCTGGGCAAGGAAGCAACCATTAATAATATGGAGTTTGATTCACTTCTGCTTGCACTGGAGAACGGACAGGTTGATGCAGTTATTGCAGGTATGACAGTTACTGATGAGCGTAAGGAATCAGTTGATTTCTCAGTTCCTTATTACACAGCTACACAGGTTATGATCGTAAAAGAGGATTCGACCATTGCTAAGGCAGCTGATATGGCTGACAAGAAAATCGTTGTAATTCAGGGATATACAGGTGAGACAGTTGTTCAGGATCTGGGATACAAATATGAATCCTTCAAGAAGGGATCAGAAGCTATCATGGAGCTTTCAAACGGTAAGTGTGATGTGGTAGTTATCGATTCAGCAACAGCTGAGAAGTATGTTAAGGATAATGCAGGTCTTAAGATCGTTGAGGATACAGATGCCTTCGGTTCTGAGGAATATGCAATTGCAGTTAAGAAGGGCAACACAGAGCTTCTTAACCAGATCAACACAAGTATCCAGAAGATGCTTGACGATGGAACAATCTCAGATCTTTCAGCTAAGTACCTTGACGAACAGTAAGTTGTCGGGCGAGTAGCAGGAAATACAATAGGGACAGGATGGCCGGTATGTTCATGTTTGAGCATATCGGCTGTTTTTGCAGCATGTTTTGATAATGCTGACAAGTGATTATGATAGTGTCAAGTGACGGATGAAAAGCAAACAAAAAAGGCCAAAACGAGAAAAAGTTTGCCACTAAAGAGGGAAAACAGGTAGAGTTGAAAAAAGCAGGTAGGATTGAAGGAAGAAGCAAACAAAAGAGAGCAAAATAGGCCAAAACAGAGAAAAAAGAGTAAGAAGGGAGCGGGGTTATGGCAGAAATATATGCAGTGGTAACGGGCGCAAGTTC
>CAMOCO010000089.1 GCA_946610715.1 uncultured Clostridia bacterium
AGGGTTAATCTGAGCCTCGGAGGTATGGATATAACTCCGAGTGACGGCTATGATATGTCGGATGTTCCTGTAATCGATGAGACAATAATGGAAAAAATACTTGAGAGTCCTTATGTTAAGGAAGCCGCAAAGTATCATAGTGCCAATGCCTGGTCGGGAATTAACCGAGGCAAGGCAGCTCTCAGCGGATGTAATATCATCGGGGCGGATGAAAAATATGTAAATCTTATGGGATATACCATTACATCCGGCAGAAATCTGGTTGAGGATGATTTTAAGAAATTCAGAAATGTTGTAATTCTCGATCAATCATCTGCATATGGGCTTTTTGAGGGAAAGGATCCCATAAACGGAACCATAGAGATCATGGGTACTCCCTTTGTAGTAGTAGGCGTGGTGGAGAAGATAGATACCTTCGAGCCGGTTATCAGCTCTGTGGATGAATGGGATGCCTATTACGGCGGCGCTTCATCGGGACTTCTCATTATTCCTGACACAAGCTGGCCGGTGATATATCAATACGATGAACCCTATCAGGTAATAGTAAAAGCGGTTGATACCGAGTCCATGACCGGGGCGGGAAAGGATACACAGGACACACTAAACAAACTTATGCCTGCCGACCGTGAAAATAATGATAATGAAGAAAAGGTCAAATATAAGAGCGAGGATACTCTTGAAAAAGCCAAGGAACTTCAAAAGCTCAGCAGCGCCACCAGTAAGCAGCTGATCTGGATTGCAAGTATATCACTTATTGTAGGTGGTATCGGCGTTATGAATATCATGCTGGTTTCAGTTACCGAAAGAACCAGGGAGATAGGTCTTAAAAAAGCGCTGGGTGCAAGGAAGAAGGCGATTCTCGGCCAGTTCCTTACAGAGGCTGCCGTACTTACATCCATCGGAGGACTTCTGGGCGTGGGAGCAGGAATAGGACTTGCGTATCTGATTTCCAAAGTCGCGGAGGTGCCGGTGGCTATCAGTGTTCCGGCTATAATTGTATCAGTATTCTTTTCTATGCTGATAGGTATCATATTTGGACTTCTTCCTTCTGTGAAGGCTTCAAATCTGAATCCTATCGATGCGCTTAGATATGAATAAGTTATATTCAAAGTGATTTTGAATAATATTTGATTATTATATTGCTTTTTGATATAATCGCAAAGAAAATCTTATATAAAGAGGAGATTCGTTATGGGAATTTTAAAGGATTGGCGTGATCACGCTTACGGACTTGACGACAGAACACCTGAAGGAAAGCAGTTCTGGCTTAATTACTTTGGGGTGGAAAAAGGAATATATGAGCAGATTCTTGAAAATCCGAAGCAGGTTATAACATGTACAGTTAAGGAACTGGCTGAAAAATATGATACAACCATCGAACTTATTACAGGTTTCCTTGACGGTATAGATGACAGCCTGAAGAATAGCAATAACCTTGATGATGTTGATGAGAATTCAACTGTTACCATCGATATTGATACAGAGAAGCTTTATATGAACATGGTAGGATGCAATGCAGAGTGGCTGTATACGCTTCCGCAGTGGGATAAGATTTATACCAAAGAGCAGCAGAAGGAGCTTTATAAAAAAGAGAAGTCATCTCATACAATCGTAAAGGCTCCTAAGGTTGGTCGTAATGATCCTTGTCCTTGCGGCTCCGGCAAAAAATATAAGAAGTGCTGTGGGGCAAATGCGTAAAGATTTAGTATAAGAAAACGAGCGTTTTACGCTCGTTTTTTAGTAGTCAGGGGATATAAACCAAGGGAATATAAACCCAGGGGATAATTAATCAAGGGGAAAGGTATGGCTCATAATATGGGAGAACAGAATTCTGCAGGCTTCAGTGAAGAGCAGAAAGCCGCAATTGAATGGTTCAAGGGTCCTATGCTGGTGCTGGGTACACCCGGATCAGGCAAGACTACCGTGATAGTCAACAGAATAATATATCTTATAGACAGCTGCAATGTGAGACCTGAGAGAATCCTGTGCTTTACATTTACCAGAGCGGCTGCTGAGTCCATGCGTAGAAGATTCCTCCGGGCTGCAGGGGACAGAGGAAGTGGGGTAAGGTTCGGAACATTTCACTCATTTTTTTACTGGATAATTAATACAGCATATAAGAGCAGAGGTCTGGGCGTGCTGGATGAGGCTAAGAAGAGAGAGCTTCTTCGGGAGATACTTTCGGATATAAACAGGGAATATTCCGAAAATGAGGAGATGCTCAGTTCCGTCATTTCCCAGCTGGGGAGAATCAGTTCGGATATGATAGATATTGATCATTATTATAGTCAGGATGTACCGGAACAGGACTTCAGGAAGCTTTACAGCACTTATAAGGAAAAGAAAAAAGAGCTTGGGGTTCTGGATTTTGATGATATGATCTCCGAATGCTACAAGCTTCTTAAGGAAAGACAGGATATCAGAGACAGGATTCATGAGATGTATCCATACATTATGGTAGATGAGTTTCAGGACACAAATCTCCTTCAATATAAGATACTGAAGATGCTCAGTGAACCTGAGAATAATCTCTTTTGTGTTGGCGATGATGATCAGTCGATTTACGGATTCAGAGGTGCAAGACCTGATATAATGCTTTCCTTTGAGAAGGAATTTCCGGGGGCAGAGGTTCACCGGCTTTCGGTTAATTTCAGATGTCCCGAGCCGGTTACGGAACTGTCGGATAAGATCATAAGTGCAAATACCAGGAGATATAAGAAAAATCTGATTTCCGCAGTTAAGGATAAGGGGCAGGTGATCATGAGCAGGCCTAAAGACATCAGGGAGGAGAATAGTATTCTGGTTAACAGGATCAGGGAGGCGCATGATAAAGGTGTACCTTTTAGAGAGATTGCGGTTCTTTACAGAACCAATATAAATCCAAGAAGGCTTATTTATAAGCTTAGAGAATATGGGATTCCCTTTAATATCAAGGATGACATACCGGACATTTTCACCAGCTATGTTGTTCGGCCGGTGCTTAATTATATCAGGTTTGCCCTGGGAGAAAACAGACGTGAGCTTTTTCTGACCTTTATGAATAAACCTCTCAGATATATAAGCAGGAACATGCTGCCCACAGAAAGAGTCGGACTTAAGGAACTGCTGGGTGCTGCTGGAGATAAGACCTATCTGAAGAAGAATATAATAAGACTGGCAAATGAACTGGACACTATCAGAAGACTGAATCCTTTTGCAGGAATCTCCTATATAAGAAAGGCTGTGGGCTATGATGAATACCTGAAGGAATACGCCGAACTGCATAGAACAGATTATGAAGAGATGATAGATATGCTGGATGAAGTAAGTGCGACTGCCAGGGAGTTTGATAGCTATGATGCTTTCTTTGAGTATATATCCGATTATCATAAGCTTCTGGTTGATGAAAGCTCAAATTCCACTCGTCAGGAGAAGCCGGGTGATGATACAGACAGTGTTCAGCTGATGACACTTCATTCTGCCAAGGGTCTGGAATTTGAGGAAGTGCATATCATTGAGTGCATTGACGGGGTAATACCTCATAAAAAGTCCAAGACCTCAGCTGAAATCGAGGAAGAGAGAAGGATGCTTTATGTGGGTGTTACCAGAACCAAGAATATGCTTTATATTTACAGCCCGAGGTATATCGGAGACAATCCCTGCAGGGTGTCAGGTTTCTTAAATTAGAATCTTTAAAAATAGAAAATAATAAGTTATACTGACATAAGTGTAAAAACAGCCGCAGGTCCGGTCCTGTGGTAAGAATCAGTACAGTCCGGAGGTAATATGGAACTTAGTGAAGTAAGAAAGAATATAGACAGAGTTGATTCAGAGATTAAGAAGCTTTTTAAGGAAAGGATGCATCTTGCTGATCAGGTGGCACGTATCAAGGCGGAGACTGATGATGAAATCTTTAAACCTGAGAGAGAACGGGCTATCATAGAAAATCTTACCGGTGATGTAAGTGATGATATTCTGATGGAATATTCGGCGCTCATCAAACGTATCATGGAAATCAGCAGGAAGTATCAATATGGCAGAACCCTTGAACTCAGGGACTGTTTTAACATAAATTATGTAGAGGGAAAGAAGGATTTTTCAACTTATGTAATGCTTAAGAGTGAGGGCTATCTGAAGGAAAAGCTTGAGTTGGGAAATGCTAAGGTCGTATATGCCGATGATGTACAAAGGATGCTTATGATGATTAAGTCAGGCGAAGCCGAGGCTGGGCTTTCGGTGCTGGAAGATATAGGAGTCGGGGTTTCCGATGATATTCATTCCGTGCTTTGCACAAATGATCTTTATATCAACAAATGTGTAATTGTAAATGACGATGATACAAAAAAGAAGCTTGTTACCTTTTCCGATACATTATTTGCTGCAGAAAAAGATAACAGAGTTAAGATCATGTTCGTCTGCCACAACAGAAGCGGCAGTCTGGCGAGTGTTCTTTCCATGATTGCCGACTACGGCGTTAATCTGACGGAGATTCATTCCAAACCTTATATCAGCGATGACTGGAATTATATTTTTATGTTGGAAATGACAGCGTCACTATTTAAAAAAGAAGACAGGGCGCTTCTTTACCAGCTAAGTGCTGAGACTCAGTTCTTCAAATGTCTCGGAAGCTATTATTGTGAATAAACTAACCTAAATGCAGGTTTAATGCATATGAACCAAATAATATATAGTAGAGGAAAAAATATGTCACATCTTGATCAGAACAGAATAAGAAATTTCTGCATAGTTGCGCATATAGACCATGGAAAATCAACTCTTGCAGACAGAATAATCGAAGAAACCGGTACACTTACCGAGAGAGAAATGCAGGAGCAGGTCCTGGATAATATGGATATTGAGAGGGAAAGAGGTATAACCATAAAATCCCAGGCGGTTCGTATCATATATAAAGCCAAGGATGGAGAGGAATATATCTTTAACTTGATTGATACTCCGGGTCATGTGGATTTTAATTATGAAGTATCCCGTTCTCTGGCAGCCTGCGAGGGTGCGGTTCTTGTAGTAGATGCAGCTCAGGGAATTGAGGCTCAGACTCTTGCAAATGTATACCTTGCCATAGACAATAATCTGGAAGTATTTCCTGTTATCAATAAGATTGACCTTCCGTCTGCAGAACCGAACAGAGTAAAGAAGGAGATAGAAGACGTAATAGGAATCGAAGCTATGGATGCGCCGCTCATTTCCGCTAAGAACGGTATTAACATAGAAGAAGTTCTTGAGCAGATCGTGGCTAAAATCCCGGCACCTAAGGGTGATAATGATGCCCCCTTTAAAGCACTAATATTTGACAGTCTCTATGACAGCTACAAGGGAGTTATAATATTCTGCAGAGTTTTCGACGGATTTGTCCGGAAAGGCTCCAGGATAAAAATGATGGAAACCGGTGCTGAAGCGGATGTGGTTGAAGTGGGTGTATTCGGTGCAGGAAGGTTTATTCCCTGCGATGAGCTTTCCGCAGGTATGGTTGGTTATATAACCGCATCACTGAAAAATGTCCGTGACACGGAGGTTGGTGACACGGTTACGGATGCAGAAAATCCCTGCAGTGAGGCGCTTCCCGGATATAAAAAGGCTAGACCTATGGTTTACTGCGGAATCTATCCGGCTGACGGTGCGAAGTATCAGGAGCTTAAGGATGCTCTGGAGAAGCTTCAGCTAAATGATGCGGCTCTCTTTTATGAGCCGGAAACCTCTGTTGCTCTTGGTTTTGGTTTCAGATGCGGTTTCCTCGGTCTGCTTCATCTTGAGGTTATAGAAGAGAGGCTTGAAAGAGAATATAATCTGGACATTATTACCACAGCACCAAGTGTTGTTTACAAGGTTCATAAAACCGACGGAGAGATAATAGAACTTACCAATCCTACCAACCTTCCGGATCCTTCAGAAATCGATTATATGGAGGAACCTATAGTTGATGCCGAGATAATGGTTACAACTGAATTTACCGGCGCTATCATGAAACTGTGTCAGGAGCGACGCGGTATATATAAGAGCATGGAATATCTGGAGGAAACCAGAGTCCTTCTTAAATATGATATGCCTCTAAATGAGATTATTTATGATTTCTTCGATGCACTTAAATCCCGCTCCAGAGGATATGCATCATTTGATTATGAGCTTAAGGGATATGAAAGATCCAAGCTGGTCAAGCTGGATATCCTTATTAACAGAGAAAATATAGACGCACTGTCCTTTATAGTATTCGAAGGATCTGCTTATGAAAGAGGAAGAAAGATGTGCGAAAAGCTGAAACAGGAGATTCCGAGACATCTGTTCGAGATTCCGATCCAGGCAGCCATAGGCGGAAGGGTTATAGCCAGAGAGACGATCAAAGCCGTTAGAAAGGACGTTCTTGCAAAATGCTACGGAGGAGACATAACGAGAAAGAAAAAGCTCCTGGAGAAGCAAAAGGAAGGCAAGAAGAAGATGCGCTCCCTCGGGACAGTCGAGCTCGGACAGGAAGCGTTCATGGCTGTGCTCAAACTCGATGAGTGAAGCTTTTGATATAACGGCGCCGACAAGTCGGGATAAGATCGGGATATATATCCACGTGCCGTTCTGCATACGAAAATGTCCTTACTGCGACTTTTATTCGTGTGAGAAGCCGGAGCTTATCGAAGATTATACGCGGGCGCTTGAACGCTGCATCGCGTCGTGC